>JANNBD010000080.1:0-6797 GCA_031385105.1 Chamaesiphon sp. OTE_78_metabat_374 | reverse complement strand
CTCTTGACGGATCGACCACCCCAGATAATCATCTTTCAGAACTACCGCCAAGAACTTTGGGGCTAAATCGCGGTGCAATGAAAATGAGCGATGATTTTGATGAACCACTACCAGATGAATTTTGGCTCGGCGAAGCATGAGGATTTTGCTAGATACTCATATCTTTATCTGGATGGCGACAGAACCAGAACGCTTATCGCCGAGATTCACTGAGTCAATTATCGACCGTCAAAACAGCTTATTTCTGAGTCTGGCAAGTATTTGGGAAATCCAAATCAAAATAGCTTTAGGAAAACTAGATTTGAAAGGCGATCTTGCAACAATCGTAGACATTCAGATCCAGGAAAATTCTATTCAGTTACTGTCGATCGACTTAAAGCATATTTACGCATTATCAAATCTACCTGCTCACCATCGCGATCCTTTTGATCGTTTGCTAATTGCTCAATCTCAAGTCGAAAAAATGACTTTAGCTACTGTAGATGGTGCTTTCGATCAATATGAGATAGATCGTTTTTAGTCAATTATCACTGACAGATCGATCGGTAATCGCCAAGGCAACACATCTGTTCGTAATTGACAACAAAGCCTTTGGAATGGTATGATAATTTATCATACCATTAGATTTCTAACCATCTATGGCAACTAACAAAGTCGCAATCACGATCGACTCAGAGCTATTGTCTAAAGTAGATCTATTAGTCTCACAACGAGTATTTCCCAATCGGAGCAAAGCAATCCAAGAAGCATTAACCGATAAACTCTCCCTGCTGCGTCAAACTCGATTAGCGAGTGAATGCGCCAAGCTCGATCCACAAATAGAACAACAATTAGCAGAAGAAGGGATCGAAGGAGACTTAGCTCAATGGCCGACATACTAAGAGGAGAAATCTGGTGGGCAAATCTCAATCCCACACGCGGACGCGAACAATCTGGTACTCGTCCAGTATTGATTATTAGCCAAGATGTATTCAATCGGCATTCGGGAACAGTAATTGCTCTAGCTCTGACGAGTCAAGCTCCAAAGGCTGAGTTTCCGCTAACTTTTTTAATTGAATCAGTGGCTTTACCAAAACAGTCTTGGGTAAAAATCAGCCAGATTCGGACGTTATCAATAGACAGATTAGGAGATCGAATCAGCCAAATTTCTCCAGAGGAGCTAGCTGTAATTGTTAGCGGATTAAATGAAATTGTTGGTTAAATAATTGCTGATTATTTTTCTGCACCAATGGTACGATCCTAACAGAATCAGAGCTAAAAACACACCCAAGCAGAGTAAAAATCTATGTCCGATCGAGATGAAAATATCAGCCTACCGAGTCATAGCGATCGTCAAAAAGTGACGGGATCGAATCTAAATATCCTCGATCTTCAGTGGGAATTACTCGTCTCAGAAGGTGGTTACTGGGACGCAGAGAAAGTCGTCCAGATCATGGGAGTGGAGAGTATCGAGTCTTTAGACAAACTGCGCGAAGAATGTGAAATTATTGGATTGTGGTGGCAGAATCAATGTCTCTATCCAGTTTGGCAATTTATCGACAGTGGTCAAGTTTTACCTGGTTTACCGCAGATTCTACAGCATTTGAATCATACTCACTCTGACTGGGAGAAACTTTTCTTCTTGTTGTCACCAAATCCACGCTTGGATGATCAAAAAATGCCCTTGGATGAGCTACGCAGTGGCAATCTTGGTGCGGTAATTATTGCCACAACTGGATGAGAAATCATTACGGTATACTCCGCGATCGACGAGATTGAAATTTTTAAGAGTAGTTAGTGGTTGCAGATATTTATTGACATTGCTTACTGATGTGGATGAGTGCGAAAAAATGACTTTAGCCACTGTAGATAGTGCTTTTGATCGATCTGAGATTGATCGATTGTTAATGTTTAAACCTAGTAAAGTGTCTTAACGTGATGCTGCTGTTGAAGAGATATCTAGACATCCAATTCTTCACTGAGAAGGGGGTAGGATTGAGCTAATTGAAGTTGTCGCCATCGCTGTGTCCGGCTAGCTCGTTGTTCGGGGGTAATGGTAGTGTGACAACGGGGACAGCAGATACCTGGCTCGTAATGGATTGAACTAAGATCTGCTGGGGTGACGGGATTGCCACAGCCCCAGCAGAGCTGATGAGTGCCTGGTAATAGTCCGTGGGTGACGGCAACTCGATCGTCAAAGACAAAGCATTCGCCTTCCCATTGGCTCTCAGCCGCAGGGATTTGTTCGAGATACTTGAGAATACCGCCTTGCAGGTGGTAGACATGTTCAAAGCCTTGGGAGAGTAGGTAAGAGGTAGCTTTTTCGCAGCGGATGCCACCTGTGCAGAACATGGCGATTTGCTTGTGCTGGTGCGGATCGAGGTGGGTGGCGACGTAATTGGGGAATTCGGTGAAGGAGTCGGTATGGGGATTGATCGATCCAGCAAAGCTACCGATTTCGACTTCATACTGGTTGCGGGTATCAATCACGAGTACGTCAGGATTGGCGATTAGTTTGTTCCAGTCTTGGGGTTTGACATAGGTACCGACAAGATTACTGGGGTTGACAGTAGGAATTCCTAGAGCGACAATCTCGCGTTTTAACCTGACTTTCAGCCTGTTGAACGGGGGTTTTGCTGCTGTTGATTCTTTGTGTTCTAAGTTAGCAAAACAGGGATCGGATCGGAGATAATCTAGGACGGTATCAATACTCGATCGAGTCCCCGCGATCGTCCCATTAATCCCTTCTGCCGCCAGTAAAATCGTGCCTTTGATATTGTGCTGCTGACAAAAGTTCAACAGGGGTTGACGACGATTTTGATAATCATCTAAACTAACAAATTTATAAAAGGCGGCAATAACTTGACTCATAATTGGGGTTTATCTTTCACATTAATTAATCAAATTGAGCAGGTTTACGGTGATCTGTCTTGGGTTCAAAGCTTCGCGCTCACTCTGTTAGAGATTTAGTTGATTAATAGTACAGATGGCTAAATTAGCAATTCTAACTGTTGGTAATTCTGAATGGTCTAATGGGATACAGTTTAGTTCCACAAGATCAACGATTATACAGACTTACGAACCTTAATAGCAATTTGTGCTTACCTCAACCCATGAATATTATCGTGGATGGTCGTTACCAAATTATCAAACGGCTCGGTAAAGGTGGCTTTGCCCATACTTATCTAGCAAAGAATTTGACTGCACCAGGGACACCCCAATGTGTAGTCAAACAGTTGCGACCAAAAGTTGAGCATCCTCAGATGTTGCAGCTATTTGATTTGGAGGCGGCAATTCTCAATCGGTTCCAGCACAGTCAGATTCCCCAGATGGTCGAGTGCTTTGAGCATCTGGGCGATCGATTTATGGTCCAAGATTTTGTAGCTGGGGACGATCTGAGCAAGGAATTTACGATCGGGCATCAGTGGAGCGAGGCGAAGGTAGTCAGATTCTTGCGGGAGATGCTTCAGGTACTAGGCTATGTGCATCAACAGCAGGCGATTCATCGCGATATTAAGCCCGCTAATATTATTCGGCGGTGGGATAGTGGTCAATTATGTTTGATTGATTTTGGAGCGGTGCAAGATCTAGATAGCGATTCACTCGAAGCAACCGTAGTCGGGACTCCAGGTTATCATGCCCCAGAACAAGCCGAGGGGAATGCCACCTTTAGCAGCGATATTTACGCGCTAGGAATGACAGCAATTCAGTTTCTCACCGGACACTATCCCCTCCACTTGCCCAAGGATGAAACCAAAACGGTGATCTGGCGAGACTTAACCAGCATCAGCGATTCACTGGCAGCGATTTTGGAACAGATGACGCGGGTTGATCAGGCTGCTCGCTACGGGTGTACGCTATCAGTATTAGCCGATTTAGAGACATTGCCAGCAGATCTAGATGACAGCAAAATGTGGTCAGATCGATTTCTAGATGCCGAATCGAGTCATCAACAATTGACCAGCAAAATTACGGCTGCTGCTGTCGTAATTGGTCTAGGCTTGGTTAGCACTGCGGCAATCGTTGCTCATGTGCAATCTCCAGGGATGAATGTTGGTGGTGAAACATTAGAACTCTTGCTTGACACTCCCAACCCCTAAATCTTGAGGGATTTGTGCTGAAGATGGCAACTAATTAAGCAACAGAAAATCTAGATTTTTATTCTTTAACTAAGAAGTAAAGTTGCTACAACTCACTTTTTTATACATACAAAGACATTATCTTTATAGTTAAGTCTTAAAAAGTTTTTTGATTAATATTCGCAACTCTAACTTTACTACATCTGAAGTGACATAACAGATTCAACTAGAAATATCGAATTGCATTTTTGGTGGTTTGGACAATAGCAGAAGGATGTGATGTAAATTGGGTCACATTTTGAATTTGACATCAATAATTTGATTCGCTAGCATGTGAGCAGCAAATAAAACATTTTGTTATTTCAAATTTTAATCAATAGCAAGGTACAAAATCATGAAATTAGATCACGACCTATCCTTCCTAAAAGAAATATCTAAAAATGACCTGAAATTAATTAGCGGTGGTGGTACTGTATCCAACTCTTTTAGTGGTGAATACAGCTCATCATCTTCCTCCTCTAGTTTTGCATTCGTCACTTCTCGTGATGGGGTTTCCAGTGGCCGTGGGCGGACTGCTCGGACGATCATAATCAATGGGAAAGTGATCAAATCAGAGGATAAAAGCTTCAACTTCGGCCCAGTAAATGGACCACTCAGCATCAGTATTGAAAGTAGCGCAGACTAGTTGAGTGAAATAGATCCATATCTAAAAATAGTCAATTAGGTATAGCGATCCTAATTGAGAAGCTTAAACCCTAGAGGGCGGGCATGAAGCAACGCCCCTACAGGTTAACATTACTGCAAGGATCTCAAATAGGATTGCTATATGGCACTCATAGAACTATTTTTCTATGAGTGCTTTTATTTGGGTAGGTGGGATTATTGATATTAGATATTTAATTAATTACTTGAGATAGGCGATTGTCACACCACCGCCACCATCTTTTTCACCAGCTAATTCAAATCGAGCTACTTGTGGATGATAGCCCAAAAATTCATGCACTCCCTGACGAAGTTTACCAGTACCTTTGCCATGAATCACCCACATAATCCCTGACTCATAGGCGCGTCCGATCCCCCGTTCGAGTTCTGGCTCGGCATTTTCCACGCGCTGACCGCGAATATCGACTGTATTTGTGGATGTCCGAATTGCCACAACAGAGGATTTAGTGATCACTTTACCTGCAACTTTGGCTCCTGATTTTTTCTCGACTGGAGCAGCTTTTTCCCCCGTTAATGATTCGATATCAGCCAGGGCGACATTCATTTTCATCATTCCAAATTTGACGTTAAGATTGCCATTTTCATCGACTTTACTAATGACTTCGGCTTTTTGACCAATTTTGGGAATGCGGATCCGATCGCCAATCTGTGGATTGAAGCCTGGAGGCGGTTTGGGAGTCGATGTGGGCTGAAGATGAAGGTTGCTAAGTCCATCTAGTCCCATAGTAGCTTGCTGGGCAGCCTGGGCGGTTTGAGGGCCTTGTTGAAGCTGGCGAATCACTTGGGCGATCTCCCCTTTTGCTTCGGCAATGGCAGCTTGAATCGCCCGTTCTTGACTGAGCTTGAGTTCCTGTTCTCGCGCCTGTAATTGCGCCGCCTTTTGGGAAACTTCTAGATAGAATGCTTCCGCTTGTTTGAGGATTTGGGCAGCTTCATTTGCTTTAGCTTCCTGAGTCCGTCGCTGTGCTTCCAAGCCAGCAATTACTTCATTTACTTCCTGAGTTGCACCCAAAACTACCTGAGATTTAGCACTATCAATGACTTGCTGATTCAATCCCAATCTTTGGGCGATCGACAGTGCATTTGATCGACCTGGAATCCCCCATAATAGTCGATATGTCGGCGCAAGTTTGACATCATCAAACTCCACTGAGGCATTCTCAAATCGATTATCCTGATACTTGAGAGCCTTTAATTCGCCATAGTGGGTACTGGCAATTGTCAACGTCGCTCGATCGGCTAAATACTGCAATAATGCGATCGCGAGTGCGCTACCCTCAGCAGGATCGGTTCCGGCTCCAACCTCATCGAGGAGAATCAGGGCGGAGGGATGTACGGGAAGTGGGGAGTATGGGGGAACGAGGAAGCTGGCTAAATCTTGTTCTTCTAATTCTGCTGTGGTTATTTCATTCGTTGGTTCAATTGCATCCAAAACCCGCCCAATCCGGCGAATATGTCCCGAAAAAGTGGAGAGACTTTGTTGGAGGGATTGTTCATCGCCGATGTCGGCGAGGATCAGGTCAAACCAGGGAATCTCAACTGGTTCGCGTGCGGGGATAAATAGCCCCACCTTGGCCATCAAAGCGACGATCGCGAGGGTTTTGAGGGTGACGGTTTTACCGCCCGTGTTGGGGCCTGTAATGGTTACTACGCGGATATCTGGTCGAATCGACAGATCGATCGGTACTACTTCTGGCCCTTCTTCATGTCGGTGTTGCCAAATTAGGAGGGGGTGGCGAAGTTGGCGGAGGGTAATATATTCATTGTCGTTTCGCTCAATTAGTCGCGGTGGATTTGCTTCCAACCACAGGCTATATCTGGCTCTGGCTGTGGCTAGATCGATCGTTGTCGCCACTACCAGCAGATGCTCTAAATCTTCTACGACCTCGGTCACTTTTGCCGTTAGAGCCGATGTCGCCGGCCTCATCCGCCATCTAGGCGTCAAGCGCGACAACATCCTGATGGTCGACCGTCAGGGCGTCATCTACGAAGGCCGCACCGAAGGCATGGACCAGT
>JANNBD010000001.1:0-3510 GCA_031385105.1 Chamaesiphon sp. OTE_78_metabat_374 | reverse complement strand
CGCGCGTAGGCACTCAGCGACTCCACATATCGCCGCTGACCCTCCGCAAAGATCGTATCGAATGCCAGCGAAGATTTACCCGAACCAGACACCCCCGTGAACACAATTAGTCGATCGCGTGGTAGCTCTAGACTGATATTCTTGAGATTGTGTTGTTTCGCACCACGGATACGAATGGTGTCTCTGTCGGTTGAAGCCATAAGGACAAGCTAGTGATGCACAATGGGACAAACCTCTGTTTTAACACAAAGAAATGCACAGGCGCATTCTCACATCAATCTAGATAAATCTTCTTGACATCTATAAGTTATTCGGATCGATACCTAATTCACGTAATTTAGCCGCTAATTTTTCGGCTTTCTGCTCGGATAGCTCCGCTCGTTGTTCAGATAGCTCCGCTCGTTCTGTAGCCTGTTGACGAAGTTGGTCTAATTCGACGAAACTCAGGAATGGTCGATCATCAGGACGATAAATAATCAGAGTATCTTCCTGCATGTGAAACCGAATACCTAGACGAGGACTAATCCAATCTTGATCGTCTTGAATTAACTCGAATCGATCGCCATTGCGAATCCAGCCTGTAAAATCAATTCGATCTGGGTCGTAGATATAATATTCTTCTACTCCATACTGCTCGTAAAAGTTCAATTTTCGACTCATTTCCGCCATCCGATTCCCAGGTGAGAGGATTTCAAATACCACCTGCGGCGCAACCCCGCCTTCTATCCACTGTCGATAAGAACCTCTATCTCCTTTAGGTCGATCGAATGCCACCATCGTATCAGGTGCTAGGCGAATTTTATTATCACCTTCAACCGGATACCAGAGCAGATCTCCAGCAATGAATACCTGTGGATCCTTAGCAAAGAGCAGTTCGAGATTTTCTTTGATTGTGACAATCCAGCGAAACTGTTTGGTATTATCAGACATCGGTTGACCATCTCGATCGGGATAGATAATCTCAGTAGCAGTTTCTGTAGAGATTTGGGCGACCATAGCTACCTACATAGTTGGTTTGCGACTAATTCAATTTTACTACAAATAGCCAAAATCTAGTTGAGGCAATATCGATCGTATCCACATCCAGCTTGTTCAACTGTCTCAGGAATTACCACACACATGCATTCAGATACTCCAAATATCGCCGACGACCCTCAGCAAAATCCTGTCGAAGGCTAGAGATTTACCTGAACCAGACACCTCCGTGAACACAATCAATCGCAGGATCTGAAATGGGGAGTAGTCTTAATGGTTATATTTCTTATTGCGTATCATATTTCCATCAGATTGATAGTACTCTTGTTGCCCCAGAATACTGCGATATGTCTCAGCAGTGGGAGCATTGGAGTTAATTGCAATCGCACGATTGTAATCAGCCAATGCTCCTTGACAGTCATCAAAGTATAGTTCTCTCCGATGAATGTAAAGACCAGTGGTGCAGTTGCTGCTACATAAACTAACCCGACCCATTGTAAAATTTTTGATGACATGCAACTATATTTATTTTGCGATATTGTCTACGGTGAATTACAGTAGCCACTGGCATTATTAGCGATTTGAGCTGGCGAACCATAGGGTAAATTGGACACCATACACTTTGTTGCTCGACCTCTCTGGATCAGCCCATTCCTCATCTGGATATTCAAATTATTGATTAATTGAGCACTCCCCGCATTGCTACGATCTCGATAAGCTTGAGTAACTTGTTGATTCATTTGAATCAACTGTGTGTTCTTTTCGATGAGCATGGCAAACTTAGTCAGCAGCACATTGACTCTAGCCCCATCACCAGCTTGCAGGGCACTTCGACTCTGCCTGGAAAGTTGATTGTAGCTTCGATAAATCTGCGCTAATTCCCCATGAATCCGGTATGTGGTGTCTAATGCCGTTTGTGCTGATGCAAAATCGCCAGCATAGTAAGGCAGGCTTTGTAGTCCCAACTCACTATTTCGCTGAAGATGAACGGCTGCTTGCCCAGATGTTTGGATCAGGACACTCGTAAGTTTCAATGCTCGATCTCGATTGGGTGCGTTCCGAAATCTTTCCAAAGCAGCAGAAAAGTTACTAGTTGCTTGATTTGCTAGCTGCTCTTCTCGGTTCGCTGCATCTACTAAGTATCGATAACTAGCGACTTGAGCTAATAGACTCGGATCCAGAAGTTCTGCTATCTTTGTTCGATTCAGGCTGTGGGACAATCCTGGAATTGGAACTAGTACTCCTGCAAGTATTGTGATGATACCAAGCTGAACTACAGGTAATTTTATCATCGACGATAAGATGAACTATGTAGTCATTGTATCGTTTCTGCTAAGTATTGCTAGCTTGGATTAATAGTCATTTCAAATACTAAATTACCCTATCTTCGATCGGAAGACAGGGCAATTAGTGATGTTTGGCATCGCCACTGAAGCTAATCCAACAATGATTAACCAGCGGAAAGGATTGAGAAACTACTTAGAACGGGGATATTCGCCAGCAATACATAGCCAAACGCAGCCCCGCCAGCTCCACCAACTAGAAAAGCAGAAGTAAAGTCACTCCAACCTTTTTTGTCTTTGAGATTGGCAGGTGCTGTGGGTGCAGCGACACTAGCCAATGGTGGTCCAGGATTAGTGCTGGTGTAGAGCGATAGACAAGCAGTGAGAATCACTATCAATCCGATTGCTCCGCCCAATCCAGCCAGATAGGCTTGGTCAGTGTGACGAAGCGGGCCTAACATGGTGAAAGGGCCAATCAGCAGATAGCCATGCGCCATGCCGACTTCCAATCCCCGTCGCTGTGCAGACAAACCGTTGCGATAAACAGGTAAGTTGCTAATAAAAGATTTGATGATGCCTGTAGAGTTTACTGGAGTAGCTAAGTTGCTAACTTCAGGACTAGGACTGCTAACAGTTTGACTGGCCATGAAAAACCTCTCGAAATGATTAAGGGACGAATTTTAGGCTTTAGGTTTTGGGTCTTAGGCTTTGGGTTTTAGGCTTTAGGCTTTCCAAGATTTCAAAACACTAGTGTTTTGAAATCTAATCTCCTAACAGCTAATTTCTACAGCCTAATCCCTGACACCTAATAGGATTACAAAGGGTGAAATAAAAGATCGGGGAAAAACCGATTGAATTCAATAATAATACCAGCAGTAAATGTCATCCAAACTGCTGCCAAAACTGGAGCGGTGGATAGAAATCTGACAAAATGTGACATGGAATATCTCCAGGATTTAAAGTTGAAGTAACTTGATTTGTGCCTGTGGGAATACGATCGAGATGGAACTTTGATTGGTAGACAATCGGTTGTTAGTTAGATTACGGCTAACTCTAAACTGCTACCGATCGAATATGCTCCAAATTTATCGAGGAGAAACAGTGATTTCACTATCTTTAGCAAGTAGCTTACCAGAGGTGAATTCACCTAAAGCAGAAGCAGGCCAAGCAAATCCGCCCAACATGCAATTGATTGCGAGGGGTAAATCGATAATGATTTCTTTCTCTTCGGCATAGTCGCCTTTTTTGATCG
>JANNBD010000534.1:0-13791 GCA_031385105.1 Chamaesiphon sp. OTE_78_metabat_374 | reverse complement strand
AAAGCAGCGGTATTGCTAGTCTCCCGATCGATAATTTAGGGGTTGAATCTGGACTTGGTGGCGAAGATTGTACGTTATCTGTAGGAACTGTCTGTTCTGTTGCCGATCGATCTAAATTATCCATATTCATTCTTTATGCTCCAAAATTTAATAAGTCGATCGATTAATTTCCACTTTTTGTTTCACTCAAGCGACGCACATTGCGTTCAAACCATAAGCCGATTGCTATTACCCCAATGCCACAAACAATAAATAGCAATGCTTTGGTCATTAAATCATTCTGAGTCATTAAGAACCAGATCATAATTCGGCTAATCAGCAATCCTAAACCCAGCCAAAAATCTGCCCGATCGCTATTTGCCAAACCGGATTGAATTAAACTAATGGCGACTGCAAATAGTAGTAGGCAAAATATCCCGTAAGCATAGACTTGCTTATTATCGATCGAATTCAGTTGGGCGATAATCACACCTGTCATCAAAACACTTGTACCAGCAATCGATGTTGTCATCCAATTCCACGGATAACGCTCCGAATTGCGATAGGTTTGCCAGATTAAATATGCCTAAATTCCAATTGTAACTAATCCAAAAATTGCGCCGTCCCAAATCGATGACTGAGATAAAATAGGGGATCGATATTCCGATTCAAACATCCTCCAAAAATCCGAGAAAGACAGGGTAAAGCAAGTTAAACCTAAAGATATTATTGCCAATCGTCGGCTGATTTGAGGAAAGAAAAAGATCTTGTTGCGACTATTCTCCTTTCCGTTGGTCTGCCACTGCCCAGCTAAAGTACCATAACCCCATAGTAATAGCGGTGGCAAGCTACACAGCAATGCCAACATCACGCTCATCCCCGACATGCTCAGTGGAAGTAAATTGCCCTGAAAAGCCGATGTGAACGCAATGCCAGCCAGCGCGAAAATTGCCTGAGAGCGGCACAAGTAAGCTAGGGGTAAGAATAGAACAATCGCCGCAATCGGCATGTGCTGATAGACGAAATAAGTCCAATTCGGATCGATATCTGGTCGAGCGATTGCCCATTGTCCAGTAATATATATTTGCCAATAGCCCATTCCCATCAAGATTTGGGCGAAGATGCCCAGTGATGTCAGCCTGAGGCTATAAGCCATCAATAATACGCCAATTGCCCAGGCAATAAATAGTTGGGATGAATCTCCCCGCACATGGAACATTTGCCCCATTAAGCCCATATTACCACCCAGAATTACCGCCCCCAGCAGTAATAATCCTTGCCCCAATCGTTGTTTTCCACCTGCTGATTCTCGCCATAAATAAAATCCTGCCACATTTACGGCAATAAACAAGCTCAACAGCATAAACACCCGCCATTCTCGCGCTAATTGTTGCCAATTTGCCGCTACAAATGTCAGTACCCCCATGCCAATTAACACGGAGCCTAAACCAATCAACAGAATAACAAAACTATTCCGCGATTCTACTTCGAGAGCTGCAAATTGATATCGATGAGAGAGCTGCTGATAAAAGGGACGATCAATTGCACCTTCTTCAATCCAAAGATCGGCTTCACGCCGCAATTGACGACGAAATTTTGTGGGTAACATCGGTGAAATCGGGAAATAAAATAAAAACAAGCTATCAGATATTACTATGAGCAATATCTGATAGCTTGTTCTATTTCAACATGCTTTTGATTAAGCCGATTTCCTCTGTGTGACAGTTTTGAGACTGGTTTCGATCTCGATCGCAATTACAACCGATCGAGCCATGCTAAAATTGCTGGATTGACAATTTCGGGATGCTCATCGTGGGGACAATGCCCTGCATTGGGGATAGAAACGACCTTGACGGGTTGTCCAGCAGCGGCGAGTTCCTGATAGACGCTTGCACCCTTGATCGGTGTCCAAGGGTCATTTTCGCCCCACAGTACTAATAGTGGTCTTTTGACTGATGGCAATAGTGATTCGGGCGTTGGTCCTGGTGATGCGGTCAGAATTGAGGCAAAAACTTGCTGTGCGCCTGGATCGCAAGCGGGTGTGTGGATGATGTCAATTAGTTCATCGGTGACGGCTTCACGGCGAGTATAGACTTGATAGAGACTGGTGCGAATCCGTGATTTCTGGCGAACTCGATCGAAGATAAATTTACCAAAGGCTGGAGATGCGACAATGTTGGTGAATATCCCCATCACATTTCGGAGCAGAAAGTTCAATTCGTCAGGGCGATGATTTAATCCACCCGCGCAGTTGATCAGGACTCCACCCGCGCTAATTTCAGGGTGATGGGCGACTAACATTAAACTCAGTAAAGCACCAATCGAATTACCGACAAATACCGTCGGCTGGTTGATATGCTCGTGCCAGAAGTCTACAACTAATTCTTCCCACAGTTCCATACTGTAGTCAATCAAAGCTTTGTCTGAACCGCCGAAGCCGAGTAGATCGATCGCGTATACCTGATATCCACCCTCAGCTAGAATCGGGATATTCTTGCGCCAATGATCGATCGAAGCACCAAATCCATGAATTAATAATAGCGGCTGACCCACACCACTAACGGCATACTTGATTTGGTGTCCGCGCCAATTCCAAACTAGTTTTTCACTGCGAATCGACTTCAGAGCTGGAGCTATGGTCATAAGTTGATGTGGGAGTAAGCCTACCCTTCCGATCTTAGTGAAAAATTTTCCAGAAAGAAAGGTGTAATTTTATCGCCAAGGCAATCATTTTCACTAGCCGCCAGATTTAATCAGTTGTAGGATAACTCCACCCAGGGAACCGAGAATTAGGACAATTGTAGCTAGAGAACTTACCCCAAAGCCAGGTCCGCGTTTTTCGGCGGCTTGGTAATAGCCCCAGGCGTACAGAATCCGTCCTACAATCCAGACTATGCCCAGTATCGCAGCGTAGATCGGACTGACGGCTGTGCCAAAGATCCACATTGCTGGTAGGAACAAGACGATCTGTTCTACTGTATTTTGCTGAACTCGCAATGCTCGCTCAAATGCCGGATCTCCGACCACCAGAGGTGCTTTCACTCCATGCTTAACTCTGGCTCTACCGACGTTGATAGTTACAACGAAGAGTAGCAAGAGTGCCAAAATCGTAACTAGACTGACCAATGGTGACATAGTATTTTGAGTTGAATGAATAGCTAGGCTGCTACAAACCTAACTTCTTCGAGAAGTCGGGTTTGTGTCTTGAGAGATAGAGGCTAAGATCGCACTAAGTACAGCCAACTTTGGCAACCAAATTAAGTGTGATCGGATTTGCTAACATTAAAGGACTCAGCAAATACTTTAGCAGGATGCTTGATATTCTCGATCGGTTGGCGGGTATCTGTGATCAACCAATCCAATGAAGCAGCTTTCATATCGATCGTTGCACCGTTTTTATCCACACAATATCTCCCAAATACCAACTTATCAGTTAGCTCGATATCCGCGATTCGCGAGTATTCAAACACAACACTATTGTCGATGTGCGCGCCACTACAGATATGGCAGTTGCGTCCGATCATCGCTGGGCCAGTAATTTTGGCACCATCTTCAATCTTAGTCATGCCGCCAATATAGACAGGGCCAGTAATATCGACTTTATCCCAATTTACTGCGACATTAATCCCCGTGTAAACACCTGGTAGCACTTCCGTCCCTGGAATCGGAACATTCTTCACTTCACCCATTAAGACGCTGCGGATTGCTTGCCAATAGTCCGGGACTTTGCCAATATCCACCCATTGAAAATCCATCGGAATTGCGTAAAAAGGCGCGCCCATTTCGACTAGTTTCGGAAATAGATCGCCCCCAATATCGTACTCTTGACCAGAAGGAATATAGTTTAATACTTCTGGCTCGAAAATATAAATACCCGTATTAATATTTGTACTTAGGGCTTCTTCAACGGTTGGTTTTTCTTGGAAAGCTTGAACTTTACCATCTTCATCAGTTACAACTACCCCGTAGCTAGACACCTCTTCACGCGGCACAGATTTAGTCACAATCGTTGCCAATGAGCCTTTCTCTCTGTGCCATTTGACGGCAGCAGTTAGGTCGAGATCGATCAGAGCATCACCGCACAACACCACAAAGGTATCATCAAAGAAGGGATAAAAATCCTGAATCCGTCGCATCCCTCCAGCCGAACCCATTGCTTGTCCTTCCAATTCACCATCTTCCCGAATTGTCCCTTCAAATGAATAGGCAATCTGGACTCCAAATCTCTGACCATCGTGAAAATAACTTTCGATTTCCTTGGCGAGATGGCTGACGTTGACCATGATTTCGGTGAAGTCATGCTGCTTAAGCAAATCCACCAAAAATTCCATTACTGGCTTATGTAAAATCGGAATCAGCGGCTTGGGAATAGTATATGTAATTGGTTGCACGCGGGTACCTTTACCAGCGGCTAAAATCATTGCTTTCATATTAAATCTTATATGCTTAAAATCCCTGTTTGATCACAATTACCAACGTGGTGATATTTTAACCACACTAGCAACCATCATATCTACTGTAACAGCGATCGATTCCTGAACCAGCCAGATCCCCCCTTTGAGCGGATTGCTAGTTCATGTCTACCGATTCTTGATACAGTCGCCGAATTTTCAGAGTTTGATAAAATTCGGCTTGTTCTAGCTCAACTTTAGATTGAGCCGATAATAGTAATAGTGCCCAAAAAACACCCACTCGATCGTGATTTGCCCCAAAATGTTGTCCTGGAGCGGGTGGGAATTTGGCAGACCACAGATCTACGAGGTCTTCGAGCGTCCAAAAATCTGTTTCGCTAGTGTATTCGACTAAAAAATCAGCAACTAGTGCCGCCATTTCGGTCAGATTCTCGTCGTGAGCCAGTCCTGCAATTGTTTCGGTGGCTTGCTTGACGGACATCGCCTTTCCCTTGAGAGTACGGCGGCGAACTTTAGGCTCGGAAATTTTATCAGCAATTTGGCGGAGTTGCTGGATCAGATCTTGGAGGGTGACAGGGCGAGTTTTGGGTGGGGGAGAGCTGAGGCGGCGACGAATATGCTTTTCTAAGTTGCGGGGTAAGCCTGATGTGGTCATCACTTCAAAGTCGAGATCTTCTTCGATGAAGTCAAAGTCTTCGGCTTGAGATTGGCTCTGTTCTAGACTTTGGGCTTTGAGTAAGACCAGCATTGCCGCCCATAAGAATGCCTGTCCCGATTGCGAGAGGTTGGCTTGTTTATGGGCTAGGGTTGCATCGGTTTGGAGTGGGAGTTTGCTCAGATGCAGATCGATCGCATCGATCACTTTGACATCCCAGGGATCGATTTCGCCCCGCTGGGCAAGATCGATCAGCATGGCGATGCCCATTTGGGCGAGAGTGTGCGGATCGACTTGAGGTTCGACGCTAGGGGATGTGTTTTCCCGTTGTGGGGTTGATACCATTATGAAGATTTCGGTGTAGATGCAGCTTAATTGGTAACTTTACCGCAAATTCAGCCTAATTCATGTTGCACGATCGGATATTTTGTGATTTTAGAGATTGAGTTTAATTTTATTACAAAAGTAGGGTGTGTTACTGCGGAGCATAACGCACCAATATTAATAAGATGGTGCGTTATGCTATCGCAGTAACGCACCCTACGAGGCGGAGATCAGCTTTTTTTCCCAATCTAAAGCTGTCCTCACAATTAGATCGAGATCGTTAAATCGAGGTTTCCAGCCGAGGATTTTGGTAATTCGATCGGCTCCAGCAATTACACAGGCGGGGTCTCCAGCACGGCGTTCAGCTTCGATCACGGTGAAATCGACACCGGAGATCTGTTTGACTTTTTCGATCACCTGACGGACGCTGTAGCCCTGTCCGTAGCCACAATTAAGGATCTGACTGGTAGAATCAGATCGATCGAGATAAATCAGCGCGTCTAGATGTGCCCTTGCCAGATCGTCCACATGGATATAGTCCCGAATCCCCGTACCATCGGGCGTATCAAAATCAGTGCCAAAGATACTCATCTGGGGAATTTTCCCCAGGGCTGCATCACAAGCAGCGGCGATGAGGTGATGAGCTGGCTGGGTTTTGCCCAGGCTCCCACTGACTTCTGCGCCAGCGACATTGAAGTAACGCAGGATCACATATTTGAGATCGGATGCTAGGGCATAGTCCCTGATAATCCTTTCGCTCATTAGCTTAGAGCTACCGTAGGGATTGAGCGGCTCAGGGATCGTAGCTTCTGTAATGGGATTGTCTGTTGGCTGTCCGTATACTGCCGCAGTACTCGAAAATATAAACTTATTAACTCCAAATTGCTGACAGCAATGGAGCAGATTTAGGGCATTAGCAGTATTGTTGCTGTAGTAATTTAGCGGCTTGAGGACTGATTCCGGCACCGAAATACTGGCGGCAAAATGTAAAACTGCATCAAAATTGTGTTCGGCAAAAACTTGGGTGAGCTGCTGTCGATCGGCTAAGTCACCTACAATCAATTTACCGTAGGTAATATTGTGGGTATTTCCGGTGGAGAGATTGTCATAGACAATTATATCGTAGCCAGCTTCGCCTAATTGCTTGATCGTGTGAGAACCAATATAGCCAGCACCACCAGTAACTAAAATTTTCTTTTTGTTCATCGAGTCGGGTTGTGGAGATTGTTATGCCTATAATACCCAATTATCTAGACAGACCTGAATATCATCAGTCACCAGTCTCCAAAACTATTTCCAGCGTTTTGCAAGTAGCTGTTCCTCTAGCGCGGCAATCCGATTGTAAGCGGCTGTCAGTTGGGCGGTGAGCCGCTGAATTTGAATTTGCGGAGCCAAATCTTGCTCTTTGATCTGGCGGTGACTAATTTCCACACCACTACTGTCAATTAAAATATCCTGCTGGGCGATGATCCATTCGGTCGAATCTTGTTGATAATTAGAATTGTGAGTCAGATCTGCGTAGCCGCTGGGATTGTGACTAAAACTATCTTGCCGTAGTCGTCGGTTTTGCCCACCAACAAGTTGAGTATCCTCACGATTGAGTGAATGTTTGATTGATGTCTCTTCCCCATCAATACTCTGAAGCTCTAAATCCTGTGCGGCTTCACGGGCAAGGATCTGATAAACTCGATCGATCTTGTGTGTCAGCGCACTAATTTGTTGTTGAATTGATTCCATTCTTATCCCAAAATAACTTTGCCCAATCTTAGGTACTAAATCAATATTTGCTAACTTACTGCTGAATCATTTAACTTTTGCTAACAATTGTGGTGCTAACTATTCATTAAATGCTAGAAATTCAAGACTTTTTTTCAGCTTGTGTCGGTACCTGGAAAACCGAGCGGACTTATCATTACCCGCTGCACAACGAGGTTGAGCGTTCCTATACTGAATTTAACGTAGGCACATTAGCATCGGTAGAAAAACATCAAATTTCTTCATCTTTCTTGCCGACGGGGAGTATTTCAGATCCAACTGAGATCGAAGGGTTTCCAGGATTTACGATCGGTTTTAATACAGTATCGGAAAAAGGCGACCGAGTTTCGATGAATCTCAAAGCCCTATTCGTACCTGAGCAATCAATTATTGCCCCACATCTTTTAGCAATAGATCCCCTCGCCCCAGCAATGCCCCTAGCGGCTGAAGTGCTCGACAGTACTGAAAGAATTCGCGGCTTCTATCTGCGGGATGAGGGCTATTCCGAAACAGGCGCAATTACAGGTAGGTTTACCTATCTACCCAGTCGCCAAACCCTAGAGCTAGTGACATATTACAGTCGATCGGTTGCCGTCGATCAATTGCGGTTGATCTCTCCCACATCCCGACTCCGCACCATTGTTACCTACCAACGCCCTCAGCCAGGTGAAGTACCCACCGTGATTAATTTGGTAGGGTTTGGATTGGAGCAGAAGTCTTGAATTATGAACTAGGGAACTGGGAGACGTGGAGAGTAATTTCTTCACTATCCACTATCCACCATTCACTATCCACTAATTCACGGTGCTAACCTGTCGATCTGCCATTTCCCATCAACCAATTGGTAGCGTAACCTGTCGTGGAGCCGACTGGGACGACCTTGCCAAAATTCAATTTCTTGCGGTACGATCCGCACACCGCCCCAATGAGGTGGTTTGGGAATTTGACGATCTTGATATTCGGATTCTAGTTGTTGAAGTTTTTGTTCGAGGATCGATCGATCTGCAATTACGGTACTTTGCTCCGAAGCCCAAGCACCGAGCTGGCTACTAGCTGGACGACTGTGAAAATAGCCTGTAGCCTCTGCTTCTGACACAAACTCGATCTTGCCCTCAATTCGCACTTGACGCTCCAGATCGCCCCACAGAAACACTAGGGCAGCATGGGGACAATTTTGCAGCTCGACACCTTTTTGGCTATTGTAATTGGTGTAGAAGACAAATCCTCGATCGTCAAAATCTTTGAGCAGCACAATTCGGGCTGAAGGTTTGCCCTCAGACGTTACTGTTGCGACTGTCATTGCATTTGGCTCCAATATATCTGCCGCGACAGCCTGCTCGAACCACAGCTTAAATTGCTCGAACGGGTTCGCCACAATATCTGATTCTAGTAATCCAGCCTGAGTATAATTTTTGCGTAAGTCAGCGATTTTAGTCATGAATTTGGTAGGAAGTAATTAGCCTAGATCTAGGAGTATATTTGCACGAGGTGTCTGGATGGGTTCCCCTCGCATAAAAATCAGGACGGATCGAGGGGCAAGAAATGATAATAGAGGAAGGTCTTGAATTAAAGTATGACAGATAGATCAGCCCTACTGCCAAGAAAAGGCTTCTCATTCAAATCCTACTAGAGAGGGGGTTTGGTGCGTAATAACCGAACATTTAAAAAATAGTTTGAACAGGGTGATAGGTAATCTGAAAGATGTGGGTAAGCTGAGGACACGAAGCAAACGAAACACCCCAACCCAAACAAACAATACTTAAAATGAGAACTGAACTACAAGCTAAATTCCTTCAACACCTCAACAGCAAAAAGAACAGCGAAAAAGGATTCACATTAGTAGAACTCCTAGTTGTAATTATTATCATCGGTATCTTGGCTGCGATCGCACTTCCTAACTTCCTCAACCAAGCTGGTAAAGCTAAACAGAGCGAAGCTAAACAAAACGTTGCATTAGTCAACAAGACTCAAAACTCCTACCGTGCTGAAAAGAGTGCTTTTGCTGTTAGTTTTAATAAGTTAGCAATTGGTAGCGTAGTTGATGGTTCCACAGCAGGAACTGGTACTACTGCTAACTATACCTACGTAATCAATGCTGCGGATACTGCTCCTGACACAATGAGTATCACCGCTAGTACTAAGGACTCAGCTCTCAAATCTTTCAGCGGTGGTGCTGTGCGGTTTAGTAACGGCGACAGCCAGAGTGTAATTGGTACTACTATTTGTGAAATGACAACCGTTGGAGAGGCTGGAACTGCGCCAACAGTATTGGCAACTGGTGCTGCACCGACTTGTGATGATAAGGAATCTACTCCAGGTACTACGCAGACCACTTTGAGTCTCTAGAGGATCGGATAGGATGGACAAATTTTTACCAGGCCATCTGTCTCCCCTGTAGATTTGAGATTAGCGGTAGGCATCTTGCCTACCGCTTCTTTTTCGATCATTTGAAATCGATCCGCCAACACATAGTTAACTCTGGCAAAGATATTTAAGATGAAAACTGAACTAAACACCAAATTTATTGACCAACACCTCAGCCGCCAATACAGAGAACGAGTCCAAGGATTTACGCTGATCGAACTCTTGGTGGTGATCATCATCACTGGTATTTTGGGTGCGATTGCGATCCCTAATTTTCTCAACCAGGATGTCAAAGCCAAGCAATCTGAAGCCAAGCAAAACCTCGCTCTGGTTAATAAAGTCCAAAACTCCTATCGCGCAGAACGGAGTGCTTTTGCCGATACTTTTAGTAAGCTCGCCATTGGTGTTCTGACTGATAGTGTTGTGGCAGGACAAGGCACTACTACTAACTATGCCTATACAATCACTGCCCAGAATGCCAACCCTGACACAGCTAGCATTACTGCTTCTGCCAAAGACACAGCTCTCAAATCTTACAGTGGTGGTTCCGTTCGGTTTAGCAACGCTGACAGTCAAAGCATAATTGGAACAATTTTATGTGAAACAATTGTTGTTGGTAATGCGGCAACAGCACCGAGTACAGTAGTTGGCAGTAGCCCTACTTGTACCGCAACAGAACGGAATCTAAGTTTATAAGTAAATGTACGGTGGTCGCGATCATTCACTCAAATTTGTTCCGTAATTACCGCGATTCTAGCTCGATCTTGATTAGTTATACTCAAGGATGACTTGTTCTTCTTCGAGGCCAGACTCATGCAGGTATTACCATCTACCCCAACGCTTTCATCAATCGATTGTTGGCGCAAGTTTTCGCAACAAGATTTGCAAAATGCGATCAACTTTTATGAAACAGAGATCGCGGCAGATGAGTCAATTACCGAAAACTATTGGTATCTGGGGCTTGCTTATTTATTTGTGGGTAAAGAGTCTGATGCACAGGTCGCTTGGTTTACTCCTTTTACCTTAGTAGATGAGAGTGAAGTCGATAAATTAACTACAGCCTTGATCGAAGTTTTAGAGCGAGAAGCTAACGACCGAGTAGAAATGTCTGAGTTAGATCGAGCATGGTTGCTACGTCAACATATCTGGACATTAGCACCAGAACGACTCGAAAATATTTTTCAATTAATCTGTTTAGCAGGTGAGATCGGTACGCTGACAGTAGAGACTCTAATCGAGTGGCAAGTAGAAGAACTTTCAGAATCAGATTCTAGAGAGCCGATCGATGAAGATCTCTTAGAACAAGTGCTATCAGCTTTAATAACCATCGAACATGAGTTGAGTTTAAAACTAATTAGAATTTGTCTGGGCATACCGAAGTCAAATCAAAATCTAGTTGAAAAGACAATGGTTGCATTGTTTCAAACTTGTAACAAAATAGGATCGAGCTTGTTTTTAGTTCATGCTGGTGAGATCTGCCATGAGTTACAGCCAAATGTTCTAGGAATAATTCAGGCATTAAACTTTTTATATTCTAGTGTTGGTCTTTACCCTCAAGCGATCGCAGCAGCCGAAAAACTCTATCGATTGGCACCAGGATCAGTAGAGCAATTAGTCGGTAGTTACCAACTTCAGCGAACACATTTTACTGCTGGCAACTACAAAGAGGCTAAAGATCAGGTCGAGAATCACCGACAGTTATTAGCAAAGATAATTCTAGAGTCACCTCAAGATTTAGTCCGAATCCAGTATCAATCATTAATCGTCAGCTCTTTTTTCTTACCCTATATTGAAGATAATCCACGTAGATATAAAACACTTCAAAATAAACTGGCCGCTATTTATCAAAAAAATATTCAATCACAAATTGTCGATTCAGTATTGGAGAAAACAGTACTAGTAAAGAAAAACGGAACGATCCGGATCGCCTATATTGGCATGTCATTCAAGAGTCATTCAGTTGGTTGGTTAATGCGCTGGCTGATCGATCGTCACAATCATCAGTCTTTTGAAGTGTTTCTTTATTGTCTCAATACCACTACCAATGATCCGTTCAACCATCAATGGTTTAGAGACAAAGTAAATGTGGCATCATATCTTAATTCTCCGCCCGGTAAAATAGCCGCCCAAATTAAGGCAGATGAAATCGATATTTTGATTGATGTAGATAGTCTCACCTATGACATAACATGCTTGGTAATGGCACACAAGCCAGCTCCAGTCCAAGTATCATGGCTGGGCTGGGATGCTAGTGGTATTCCTGCTGTTGATTATTTTATTGCCGATAATTATGTTTTGCCAGATGATGCTCAAGATTATTATCAGGAAAAAATTTGGCGACTACCGCAGACATATTTAGCAGTTGATGGGTTTGAAGTTGGTATCCCAACACTCCGACGGGAAGATTTAGATATTCCTGATGACGCGATTATTTATCTGAGTGCCCAATCTGGATACAAACGTCATCCAGATTGCATTAGAGCACAAATGGAAATTATTAAAGCTGTACCGAATAGTTACTTTTTAATTAAGGGCAAGAGTGATGCCACAACGATTCAAAACTTATTTGTGCAATTGGCAGCAGAAGTAGGCGTCGAGTTCGACCGCTTACGATTTTTAGAGCGAGATCGCGATGAATATACTCATCGAGCCAATTTAGCGATCGCGGATGTAGTTCTAGATACTTTTCCTTACAATGGGGCCACTACCACCTTGGAAACTCTGTGGATGGGGATTCCGATAGTTACACAGGTGGGACAGCAATTTGCGGCACGCAATAGCTACACATTTATGATCAATGCGGGGATTACTGAAGGGATTGCCTGGAGTCAGCAAGAATACATTGATTGGGGGATTAAGCTAGGACTAGATCGCGAATTGAGATGGCAAGTCAAAGGTAAATTACATACAGGTAGAACTAGCGCACCAGTCTGGAATGCCAAGCAATTTACACTTGATATGGAACAAGCCTATCGAGAAATGTGGGCACACTATCAAGAGCAACAAGCTAGTAATAAAACCGACACGTACGATCTAAATTAAGTGATGCAAGTACTAAATAAATTACCAAGTATAAATCCAGCGCAACAGTTTCATTCTAGCTGTCTGATCCAAACAATCAATTACTATGAGACGATAATCGATCGTGGAGATGAACGCGCTGATAATTATTGGAATCTGGGGCTTGCATATCTCCTCAGCGAACGAGAACTGGATGCTCAAGCTACGTGGTTTATTCCATTCCAGCTAGCATCTGAGTTAGAGACAGAAGCTTTAACTACCAACTTAGTAGCTATCCTCGATCGATTTGCCAGTCAGAAATTTTCGGATAGTAGCTTTGAAGAGGCTTGGTCGATCTCCCAATATTTACGAGAATTAGATGCGACAAATTTAACTAACTTACTAAGGTCGATATTATTAGAAATTAAGTTAGAGCAGTTTACACCAAATATATTAGAAGATTGGCAAGCAGTCGAAATATTAGCTGCGGCTGGAGAGACAACCACAGATTTACAGCTATTAGCTGAAGTCATCAAATCCTTATTAGCTTTCCCATCAAGCTCTGTATCTAATTTCATTAAACAATATTTGTTGAGCTTTCCATCTCATCAAATTCAGTTTACTGAAATTATTTCTGATGATGTAGTAAGAGCACGCCATACTCTAGATTACAACTCATTCATAATGGGATTATTAGAATACTGTCAGGATTTACAACCTGACAACAAGGTGATTCTCACATTTATTTTTGAAGTTGCTTGTTTGATTGGTGATTCCAAAAAAGCGACCGCTCTTAGCTCGACAGTGTACGATTTGTGCGAGACACTATCAAGCCAGATCCTGGTAAATTACTCACTGATCAGAGCCTTGCTATCTGCTGGTGACTGGAAAACAGCAGATCCATTTTTAGAGCGACACATTCAGTTACTTGAGATCTTGGTCAGTACTCAACATAAGTCATTGGGACAGAATCTAGAAAATGTATTAGTCTCAGGGGTATTCTTACCTTGTGTGGCAGATCGACCAGATTATTATCGACCAATTCAAAACAAAATTTCTCAGATTTATCTCAATCATCATTCGCAGCTAACTACGATTGGGGAAGTTAAGCCAGCATCACTCCCAAAAAGATCTGGAGTTATTAGAATTGGATATGTGGGTGCCACCCTATACAAGCATTCAGTTGGTTGGCTCAGCCGTTGGCTATGGCAGTATCACGATCGCGAGAAGTTCCAAATTTTCACTTACTGTATTAATCAAGATCCAGAGGATGTTTTTTACCAAGAATGGTTTCGAGATCGT
>JANNBD010000507.1:0-3814 GCA_031385105.1 Chamaesiphon sp. OTE_78_metabat_374 | reverse complement strand
GTTTCAAGTTCGCAAAGAGATCCAAAAGCGATGGCGATGAACTGTAAAAACTCCTTAGTAGAAGCTCGTCCATGTCCTTCAGCAAGATTGGAAGGGACAGAGACAGCAGATCGGCGGATTTGACTAGTTAGTCCGTAAACTTCTGATTTAGGGAAAGAATTAGTTAATAGATAAACACGCTCTGTCAAATCCATCCCCAATTGCCAAACCCTTAATTCCCGAAAACTACTAATACTCATATCTTCTTCCTCTCTATTCCCTATCCCCTATTCCCTATTCCCTATTCCCTAAACCACCGCCGCTTTTAGCTCATCCGCAACCTGTGTCAACTCACGAGTAGTCATCTTCACTTGGTGCATCCCGACGGCACTCTCTTGCGAACCTTGGGAGATGGTGGTCATCGAGCTGAGTACCTGTTGAATGGATACGGCTTGTTGTTTGGCACTGGTGGAGATCTGCTGGGAGTTGAGATATACGTTGTTGACGGCATCTGTCACCCCGACGAAGGTGTCGGCGGTGGAGCGGGCGAGGTCGATCCCTTCGTTTACAGTTTTGGTGCCTTCATCAGTTACCATTACCGTCCGGTTAATCGCGGCTTGAATGTCGTTCGCCAAGACGTTAATCTTGTCGGCAGATTTTTTACTTTGATCCGCTAGTTTCCGAATTTCATCGGCAACTACACTAAAGCCCTTACCCTGTTCACCCGCACGAGCCGCTTCTACCGCTGCGTTCAGGGCGAGCATGTTGGTTTGACTTGCCAAATCTGCCACGAGGTCAGATACAACTGTAATCTGTCCGGTTTGTTCACTGAGGTTGACGATCTGATTGGCGATCGCGTCCACTTTATCCCGTAGTCCAGACATCCCTTGGAGCGTCTGTTGTACCGATCGAGTCCCATCTTCAGATAGAGATAGGGCTTGTTTGGCACCAGTGGCTGCTGCTTCGGCTTGCTCGGCTGATTGGACAGAGATGGCTCCTAGTTCGTTAACTGTGCCGCTGGTTTCGATGGCGGAGTTTGCCTGCATGTTGACGGTGATTTCCTGCATCTCAACGGTATCAACGATCGCTACTGAAGATGTGACGATCGAATCTGCTAGGTTTTTGATAAACGCTGTGACTCGATTACCCAGCAACAGGGACAAGCCGACGGCACCACCACCGGAAATTAACACCCCAGCTAAGATTACAGCGAGGACGGCATTGTCCTTGTCGGCGATCACTTTCATGTCTTCAGTCATGACCACTGACATGTTCAAATTGGCCAGTTCTTTATCGCCAGTGACATTGTTAAAAGATAACAACTCTTGACCATCTTTACCTGGAATTTTATCGATGCTGGACTGTACTTTGTCGCTATTTTTAAACTTATCATAGCTAGTAAAATATGCAGCAGCAGTCTGGCCGATTTCATCTTCTTTCTGAGCAAGGGCAATTCTGCTAGTAGTTTTATCGATGATGTGCCACTGAAGATTCTTCGTTCCATAATCTTCAGCAACGTCTTTGAGTGAGGAAGCAGGCATCCGCGCACGGATTACCCCAATGATTTGACCAGTGATACTATCGCTAATTGGCGAAGCGAAGTAAATAGATGATTGTTTAGTGGTGGGTGAAATCTCAATTTTACTGACGTAGGGTTTACCTGTTTTCAATGCACCTTGAAAATATTCGCGGGTTGCATGATTATAACGTTTGCTGCCTCTAGAAGCTGCAACTACATTACCCTGAACATCAAAAACCATGATGCTTTCATAGAACTTGTGTCGATCGAGATAATCATTCAAGAAGTCTTCCTTATTTGCCAAGGTTAAAAGCTTGGAAATCTTGGCATCTTTGATCAACGGTAGATCCGATAGAGTTTGAACATCTTTACTCCGTTGGGTAATAAACCGTGATAATGAGTTTGATAGCGCGACTGCCGAAGCCTGTTGGTTTTCTTGCTCCGTCTGTTTCAAGTTACTGTCTGAGACGATAAATGCCAGGGCACCAACCCCAACGACAGGCAATAGCGACAGGATTACCGCTGCTGACAGTGCTTTGGATTTGAACGATAAGTTAGTGAATTTGTCTTGGAAATTGGTTTTGAAGGTAGATAGCATTGGGGATTTGGGGTTAATTTTTGGTGAATAGGGTTTTGGTGGATGGTGGATGGTGGATGGTGGATGGTGGGTAGAGGTTTCGTAGTGTGTGATTGATATTTAAGACGCTTGCGTCTTTCCATATTCACCATTCACCATTCACCATCCACCATTCACCAATTCCTAACTCACTGCCGCTTGCAGCTCATCAGCAATCTGGTTCAGCTCAAAAGTAGAAGTCTTGACTCGGTGCATTCCGACTGCGCTTTCTTGAGAGCCTTGCGAGATGTTGTTCATCGCATCGAGTACTGATTGGATCGCGGTGGCTTGCCGTTTGGTACTGGAGGAGATTTGCTGGGAGTTGAGATATACACTGTTGACGGCATCGGTTACGCCGACAAAGGTGGTGGCGGTATCTTCGGCGAGTCGAATCCCCGTGGTGGCGGTTTTGGTGCCTCGATCTGTCACCATGACTGTCCGGTTAATCGCAACTTGAATATCGGTAGCCAAGTTGTTGATCTTTTGAGCGGATTTTTTACTTTCATCGGCTAGTTTCCGAATTTCACCCGCAACTACGCCAAATCCTTTACCGGATTCTCCGGCTCGTGCTGCTTCTACGGCGGCTTTGAGGGCGAGCATGTTGGTTTGTTTCGCTAGATCGGATACGAGGTCAGATACGGTGGTAATCTGACTAGTTTGTTCGCCGAGGTTGACGATTTGCTGGGCGATTTCATCAACTCGATCGCGTAAATCAGACATCTCACTAATGGTTTTTTGCACCGCTTGAGTTCCTTCTTCGGCCAGGGCTAGAGCTTGCTGTGCGCCATTAGCTGAATCATCGGCTTGTTGAGCTGTTTGATCCGAAATGCTCTCCAATTCGTTGATACTATCTGTGGTTGAAATTGCCGAGTTTGCCTGTTGGTTTACGGTGATTTCTTGAGATTGGACGGTATCGGTAATCTCGTTGGCGGAGACGGTAATGGTGGCGATCGCTTTTTGGATGTATTTAGAGACTCGATCGGCAAAAAAGACCGCTAAAGTGACTGTGATTCCACCCGCAATAATCGCTTCAAACAGAATCGCCCACAATAAACCCTGGAGTTCTTGATAAGCGGCTGCTTCATCAATTACGGCTACCGCCGTCCACGGTAGTTCAGCCATGCCGTCGAGTTTTGCAAAGGTCGCTGCGGCAAGTAGTTCCGCTCGATTGTTAGCCTTAGACTGTGGCTGTAAAGTCAGCTCAGTTTCAGTCCGGGACTTTTTCATCGCTGGTGTTTCTGCCTGGTTGACATACTGCGGCTGAGAACTAGCGAGTACCTTGCTGTTTTGTCGATCGATGATATGGTAGTTCTCATCTTTATTAGCAAAATCTGCCAGTACTGCGGCCAATCTATCAACATTGGATCTAGTTCTGATCACACCAGTGATTTTGCCTGTGACGATATCTTTGATTGGCGCGGCAAAGTTGATGCCCAGTTTGCCAGTAGTCTTAGATACTGTCGCTTCAGAAGTAACCACCTTACCTGTCTTTAGTACCTGTTGAAAAAACGGGCGATCTAGATGGTTGGTTAGTTTCGCACCCTTGCTCTGGACGATCGGATTACCTTTGAGATCAAAAATGGCGATATTGAAGTACTGGCATCACTCCCAGCTTTCACCGATCCGAAAGTAATCGCCATTACTTCAACCGAGCGGAAAGGTCTACTGCTGGATCAATTTATGAAAAGCTATCAGGTCTA
>JANNBD010000451.1:0-2299 GCA_031385105.1 Chamaesiphon sp. OTE_78_metabat_374 | reverse complement strand
CGGCGTTCCAGGTACCACTGGCTTCCGTCGCGTCACCAAATAATATATAGCCTCTGACGGCACGACCAGGATCGATATTAGTACCACCACCGAACAGTCCAGAAAGCAGAAAAGAGCTACCTCCATTCAGATGCTGTAATTTGTCTGGGTACACATAAAAATGTAGCTGTAAAGTCCTAGAAGTTTCAGAGGTAAGTCTATTTACAACAGATGCCAGAGCTTCTCCATAGTTTAGACCTGGATACTGCAACATATACTGCCCTGGCAACAACGTAACAACTAATAATACAAGTCCAATTATAGTATAAGAAACAACTTTATTTTTGATAGATATTGAACAATTTCCGCTTTTAAATAATTGACAGACTAACAGGCTCACAATTGCTAGGGAGATTGCCGCTTTCTGTCCTGTCACTAGTTGCAAGAGGATATATGAGATAAATACAAACCAGAATAGATATGAAAACTTTCGGGCTACATCTTTGAGTGCATAGGATATATTAACTAGCAGTGGTAAGGCTACAAATTTAAGCGTGACGGCTATTCTGGCGATCACATTAACTTCACTATTAACACCTTGTCCGTATGCTAACCTCGCAGCTTTGTATTCCTCTGCCCCAAATTCTTTTGCTAGAGCAACAATCAATAAGTTTGGGTTCCACAACTGGATAAAAACAAATACTGTGATAACTATCGCGATCAAGACAAATGTTTTTCTGACACTAGTAACTTTGTCTCGCGATATATAAGACAGCTCTTTCTTGTATTCAATAGGATTCATTGCTTTATTGCCAAATAAGCCTTTGGCAATCACAATCCCAATCAGGAAGCAAACATACATCATGACCAGAGAAGACACCCACCTGATCACCACATTTTCAGGTAAATCTAGTTCTATTGCTTCGCTATTAGCATTTAGTGCAAATGGGACACCAATCCCGTGATTGATCAAGAAGAATAAAATAAATAGAGTGAATATGTTCAAAGTGGAGAAACACTTTGTTAAAGACTCCATCCCAATACATATGATTATTAAAAATAAATACCAGCAGAAAAGTATCATAAATAGATTCGTTAAATCTTGACAAGCATTAAAAGATATGTTTACGTAGAACTCAGGCGATCAGAATTTATCTTTTGATGTATAATCAATTAATTAATTGCCCGTATATTTCAACTTCTCGCGGATCGGCAAAGCGATTGTTATGCCACAACAATGTAAAGTCACCCTGAAAAATTTTGCAACGATTTTTGAGATTGACCATACAGTTAAGCAGCAACGTATCTTCACCACCTAAGTTCATATAACGCTCGTCTAAAACGGTACACTCCATCACAATCAAAGGCTTTTCTTTCAGATTTAGGTGCTTTCTAGTTTTGAGATTAAACGTCGAAAATTCGTAGCATGTGCCACATCGAAATCCAACTAGTTCTGCAAAGGATAGTGTTGAATCATAATCTAGTCCGGCATCTTCCCAATTCTGAAAAGTAGTAGGTGTCTCCCATCGCAAGCAGTGCTGTCGTCCACCCCAATATTCTTGTTCGATGCCTTCTTCTCGGCAGACTCGCTGTAAGGTAGCAAACTCTTGTTTTGTTCGCGCAGAATTTTGATAAGTAAGATAGCTAGTGTGCAGCCCAATTTCATGTCCCCGTTGATAAATGTTTCGCAAAAGGTCGCGAATTAACGGATGATCGATCGAGTAATCACAATCTAGTAGTCCAGCAGATCGATCGACAATGAAATAGAAAGCACTTTTAATATTTTGCCGTTCGCTAATATCCATAATCAGATCGAACGTATTGCAGGGATCGAGATCGGATTTGCCACTTTTTACCTGTAGCCATTGCTGGACACTTGTAGCCGCTGCTGATAGACTCCTTCGTCTGTACAGATCACCAGCACAGCGTTTGATCAGGCGGGAAACATCACTAAAGGCGTATCGAAAGGGTTCATCAACATCATGACTGACTACAGTTTGGAACTCTCTAGTCTTTCGTTGAAGACTGGGATCGAGTCGGACTAGACAAGCCCACAAAATCTCAACATACTCATTAACGATCGGACGATCTAGAAAATTTTCTTGATAAGCTAAGGATGCTGTCGCTGGAAATCGATCGATTCGATCTCGGTCTGGCTTTGCTACTTCCTCATAACGAGTCAACATGAAAAAAGCCGAACCAAAAATATCAATGCCCAGATTTATCTGAGCTGCCGACTGTTGGAAAAAGTCTAGCTGAAGGGGATCTTCGCCATAGATAATCGGAACTCGATCTTCAACAGTGATTGCGTCTAGGTTGA
>JANNBD010000238.1:0-22511 GCA_031385105.1 Chamaesiphon sp. OTE_78_metabat_374 | reverse complement strand
GGTGATCTTTCCTTTTCCTTCATCGCCCCATTGGGCACCAATTACGACTACGTTAGCCAAGGGTTATTGCTTGTCTATCTGAATAAAGTTAACACAATCTACAAAGTTACCACGGATGTGGATATATGTCAAAAATAATTCACTTGATCGATAGTGAACTGTGACGGTGACTAAGATAAGCTAGAGGTAGCTCGACCGAGCCAGAATTAAAGAAAAATATATTATGAAAACTCTCAGCCCCGATCTTGCCGCAAAATCGATCGAGATGTCGCCAGGCGCGAAAGCTAAGTGGCTAAAAATGCTGAAAACTCGCAAGATTAATACTGCCAAGCAAATCCTGTCCAGAGTCCGGGATTTACATGGTGAACCAGCAGCGCGCAAAGCCTTGAATGGTGAGAGATTGGATCGGACTACTTGGGATTCAATTTTTAAGGGTTTGAGAGTGTTCAGGGATGATTTCTTCAATGACATTGAATGGTTCGATCGCAATCTCGAAAGTCAATGGGGACTGCTCTGGGAAATGGCTAAGGATGCCTCAGATCGATTTGGGATCGTATTGCCCGAAAATATTCCCGACTCTAGCGCGTGGGATGGCGTTGGCTCCGATAAATTTCAACAGTCGATCGAATCTCGAACTTCGGTATTATTAGAAATACCTTGGGGAAATCCTGGTTACTTGCTGTTATTGGAGCAAGATGCACTGGGAAATGTTGTGCTGCTCTCGCCCTCGCCATTGATGGCAAATCCGCTACTCACAGGCAAGATTCAGCGATTACCCCAGTATCCGCCTTCACCGTTTGAATTTTTACAACCGATCACTGTGGGGACTAATTATTTGTGGGCGGGGGTGTTTCCGCAACTGCCAGATTTGCGGTGGTTGGCGGATGCTCAAAAAAGACCACTCAGATTGGAATTGGCACAGCTTGCGGATTTATTTAATTTTGCGAGTAAATATCAACATGAAGCTGCGATGTTTCGATCGAGCTATATTGTGACATCTGCCTAAGTCAATTTTTGGCTTCGTTCCAACACCACCTGGGGATCAATCCCCAGGCTAGTAAAGCAAGTCCGTTTCAACGGACTGATAGAATCTTATTAGTCTGTTTTAACAGACTTTCATTACCAGTCCGCACTTTAGTCGCGGGTAATTGACGACGAAGCACTAACCCAGATCCAAAGATTATCATGCTGACCGATCGAATCAAAGAACTGATTGCCAGAGCCAGAATTGTCAGCTTTACTAATTGGGCATCCCATCCCGCCGAGAGCATCGCTATTTTTCAAGCCGCCGAAGATGGCAGAGTGTATCTTACAGATGCCGATTACGCCAAAATTGAGGCACTATCACCCCAGACTTCTAGCTTAATTCCGATCGCGCAGTTATTACGCGATCGAGTCGTCGAAATCATCGATGAAGCCAGAGTCGAAGTCTTTGCCCAATTTCCCCAGATTACCGAGCCAGGTGGTGGACTATATCCCCCTGAACGTGCTGAAGCTTGTTGGCGAGACTTCTGGCACTATATGCGTCCGATTACCTATGGACTCAGCGGTGGCTACGCCGAATACACCAGTGCTGAAGGATTGGAAAATATGCGAGTTCTCTATCAAGAATTACAAGTGCCTCTCGATGCGATGACAGTCGGACTCGAAGGGATGAAGACAGCCAGCTTAAAACGCATCGATGTCAGTCAACATGCGATTGTCAGCCCCTATTTCGATCACCTCATTAACCAGCTAAAATCCTTCACAGCCCCATCTAACAAAGTTTAATTCTCAATTCTCAATTCTCAATTAATCTACCCTGCCATGAATGACTCCCAATCCTTGCGAATGTTACTGTCCCACAACTTCGATATAAATGATGGCAATACCCCATCACTGAGTCGGGAAGCCTTCACTCAAGTCTTTGTCGATGGCTTCAGTTCACACCCAGAAATTAAATGTCGTCAGGTAGACAATCCTCACTGGATTGTCGAAATTGTCTGTGTAGCTGGATTCCTGACCCCGCAACAAGTCGGTGAAAAGTGCGCCCAAATTCTCTCAGATAGTCGAAAACAATCTCTCGGTTCAATCGATTTTGATATTCTCGCCCTCGGCGGCATCAAAACCACTCCTGCCACCAGCAACTCGCCCGACGCACTCCAAGCAAATCAATGGGGTGTAGATGTCGTCGAAACCAAGTCCGGCGAAAGATTCCTTCAATCGATCTCTTGGGATACTACGATCGCCGGAAAATCTGCTGACACCATTTTCAAAGCGGAAGTGATGGGTGGATAGTGGACACTTCGGCTACGCTCTGCTAAGGCAGACGCTACGCGAACAGTACAAGTGGTGAATGGTGAATAGTGAATAGTGGATAGTGGATCGTAATTAGAGTTGCTCCCAGTCTCCCAGTCTCCACTTCGGCTCCGCTCAGTGCAAGCCAGTCTCCCAGTCTCCCAGTCTCCCAACTCCCGACTCCCGACTCTCCAAAAGTGATACCACTCTGACACCACAGTGGCACAATGTATCGAAACAATAAGATGTAACGATTCTTAGCATTTAGAGTTACACCTATATATGAAGATTAGTATAGGTAAGATTATAAAAACTGATAGAACAACTAGATGGCTAACGTAGGTTACTGAGTTGCCTGCTAGAGCTTGGAGTCTCTCATAATTGAGCGTTTGAATGGTTATTACTTGTAAAGGTAGTGCCAAACTTGCTTAGAATTTTGAGACAATCGTTCTCAGATTTATCATTGTTCGTTATAAGGAGACTTAGTAAATGTATTTTGGACCAGCCTCACAGTTAGGTGTAAGCCTGTTTGACGAAACCCCACCAGTAGAGTGGGTACCTGGTCGTTCCGTTGAGGAAGCAGAGGTGATTATTAAAGCCGTTTACCGTCAAGTTTTGGGTAATGCCTACGTGATGGAAAGTGAGCGGGCAGTAGTTGCTGAGTCTCAGTTTAAGAGTGGATACTACAGCGTGCGGGAATTCGTCCGTGCGATCGCCAAATCCGATGCTTACATGTCTCGCTTTAGCGATTGTCCGCGCTATCGCTTTGTAGAGTTGAACTTCCGTCATCTATTGGGTCGTGCGCCTAATAGCTATGATGAAATGAAAGCTCACAGCGCGATCTTGGATGCTGGTGACTTCGAGGCTGAAATCGATTCATACATCGACAGCGATGAGTACCAAAACGTATTTGGGGACAACTTCGTTCCTTATATCCGTGGCTACAAGACGGAAGCACTCACCCACATGGTTGGCTTTACTCACATGTTCCAACTGGTGCGTGGAGCGTCTACTAGCTCTCTCAAAGCTGACTTATCAGGCAAAACACCAAAACTCAACGCTTTGGTAATCAATGCCACTGCTACAGCCGTTACTGCACCTGGTAACACCTTCCGCAATCCGCCCATCAATCCTCGCTCTCGCCACGGTGCGGGTGCCAGTGAAAATGGCAAAGTTTACCGGATCGAAGTTACTGGTTATCGCGCCAAAACCCTCAACAATATTTCCAAGTTCCGTCGCAGCAACCAAGTTTACATGGTGCCCTACGACCAGCTTTCGGAAACCTATCAACGGATTCACAAGCAAGGTGGATCGATCGTCAGTATGACTGCGGTTTAGACTAGGCTTTCACTGTACCTACGGTAGGCTAACGCCAACGGCTCCGCTCTGCTAAAGCAGACGCTCTGCGAACAGTGAGCGTAGTCGAACTGAGGCTTTAGGCTTTAGGACAGTTATGAGGTAGGGGAATTATATCTCTATCTTCATAACTGTTCTCTCAGGGATTGAGAGCATCAAGCCCTAACTGAGATTTGAGAACTACTGTTAGCATCTTGGCAAGAAAGTTGCGGTGAAAGCCGCTGAGTTTTGCATAGCTATCTACAAAACAACAATAATTTAGGATTAAAATATTATGGCAACCATGACACCAACAGAATTGTGGTCAAACCGCACTGCGGAAGACGTGCAAACAGTTATTCGCGCAGTTTACAAACAGGTACTGGGCAATCCTCATGTGATGGAAAGCGAACGCCTGACCTCTGCTGAGTCCCAATTATGTGACGGTACCATCTCTGTCCGCGAATTCGTTCGCGCTGTTGCTAAATCTGAGTTTTACTCCACTCGCTACTTCCAAAAGTGTGCGCCTTATCGGTTCGTTGAGCTGAACTTCATGCACATTATGGGTCGTTCCCCCGCATCCAAAGCCGAAGTTTCCGCACATATCGTTCGATGTGTCGCTGAAGGTTATGATGCTGAGATCGATTCTTACCTAGATAGTGACGAGTATCAGTCAGTATTTGGCGAGAACATCGTTCCTTACAATCGCAGCCTCTCGGAAGCTGGTAAAAGCCAAGTAAATTACAATCGGATGTTTGCGATCGATCGTGGCCCTGCTCAGGTTAGCAGCTCTGTCAAGTCTTCGCAACTAGTCTACTCAGTTGCCACAAATAGCACTAGCAAAGTTTCGCCATCCCGCGTCAGCTTGGGTGGTTCCGGCGACGCTAGCAAAAAGATGTTCCGCATCGTCGTCACTGGTGCCAAATTTACTGGCCCCCGTCGCGTCAGTACTACTGAGTATCTCGTACCTGGAGATCGGATGACTCCTCAGATTCAACGCATCAACCGCACCAGCGGCAAGATCGTTAGTATTACTGAGGTCGTCTAGATATTAGTGAGTGGCGGAGATCTACCCCCTCTGCCCTCACACAAATACTGTGTTTAAGTTAAGCGGTGATGCTGGTTGTAAACGTGCAATCGATATTGCTGATTGTGAACAGCAAAAAATCAACGAAGCGTTAATTTAAGTACGAATGGACATTACTCAATTTGTAGCAGGTTCGATCGGGCAATGGAAGTCCCAGCGTAGTGCTCATCATATGATCTTTGGTCACTTTGAAGCAGTGCGATCGGAGATTGATATCGTTGCCCTTACTCCCGACGATCCGGCAGTAATCGAACTTTGTCAGGCTTATGAAATCGATGCCAGTCAAGCTGTATCCCCATTTCACATGAGCTGGGAGGGAGAGTCAGATTGGGATGAAAAAGAAGTGCTTAAAGGCAGTACTGTTCTGGTACCGATTCCCGATCCAAATCTCCCCAATCGGGGACTATTATTACGCGATCGAGGTTATGCTGAAACAATGCCAGCAGCAGCGAAATATCACATCACTGAAGATGGTGTTTTTGTCCTGATCACTGAGTACGATCGAGCCGCAGCAGAAGAAAGAATTTGGTTTGTCAATCCCAATCTAAGGTTTCGCGTCTCCACAATCAAAACCAGTGATGGTAAGGGAGTAGTAACAGCGTCCTTCTCCTCAGAACTACGAGAGATGTCAACAACCTAATCCACTATAAACTCCTGATAAATCAGTGCTGTCTTCACCATCCACCATTCACCATTCACCATCCACCCATTCATGAGTGATTCGATCTTACTAGCTCAGTGGATGGCAGGTGATTTTAGTAATCACAAACAAGCAGCCGCCGAGCCACAACATTACGCCCACATTCGGATCTTTTTTCGCCCATTACCGTTTGAATTTTTCAATGCGATCGGTTTTTATTCCGAGCAGGTATATGATTACGATCTGTGGAGTCCTTATCGTCAGGGTGTTCACAAGCTAGTAGATCGTGGCGGGGATACTTATATTGAAAACTATAGCCTCAAGGATTCAATCCTTTATGCTGGAGCGGCAAGAGAGCCAGATATATTGAAAACTATTACCCATGATTGCCTCGAACGTCGGTGTAATTGCTCGATGATTTTTCGACGTGATGGGGAGATATTTCGGGGACAAGTTGAGCCAGGAAATCAATGTTTCGTTGAGCGGAATGGTGCTCAGACTTATCTCATTAGTGATGTTGAGATCGGTGAGAATACTTGGGTGAGTCTTGATAAAGGCATGGATATTAATACCCACGAAAAACTCTGGGGGTCAGCATTTGGGATGCTCAGATTTGAAAAGGTAACTAATTTTGCAGCCGAGATTGATGTCAGATCAATATAATTATTAATTATCAATTACTAATTATTAATTAATTAAGTGATGTTACCACCAGAAGCCGAGAAAAAAATGCAGTGCTGGATTCGGAGTAGACACTTGATTTCGTCTGGTAATTTATTTATCTTTGAAACAGTTGACTATAGTGCGATCGAGCGATTTACTGAGAGTATTGAGGCTCTGGGTGGGACTCTAATTTCGGTGGATTCGATCGGCAAAATTTGGATTGGCGATCGTCGTCAGGTGGTACTGTATCAAGCAACGGCTAGTCTGCATACTCCTCATCATCAAGTCAAGCAGTATTGGATCAAGTACGGCAGCTTTAGAACTAGATTTGACGAACGAGTTTAAATCATTTGATTACAGACAGAAGCTGAGTTGTAGAGAATAGATGCTAGTTAGAGGTGAGTCGATCGGGGACTGATGGTAAGATGTGAGTAAACAGAATCTGCTTGTAGATCTCTTCAAGTATCAGTCGCCCACAAACACCCCAAAATTATGTCCGAACTGTGGAAATATGTGTCCCCAGGTATTCCCGATGAACTATTTGCGAGATTGCCAGGAATTCCGATGAGTCAGCGCGAGATTCGATTACTGCTGATTTCGGCGTTGAGATTGGAAGCAAATTCAGTGGTGTGGGATATTGGTGCAGGTACGGGGACAATTCCAGTGGAAATTGGGTTACTATGCCCTCAGGGTCAAATCATTGCGATCGAGCGAGATGAGGAAGTAGCTACTCTGATTCAACTCAATTGCGATCGGTTTGAAGTCAAGAATGTCCAAATTGTCACGGGTAGTGCGCCCCAGTGCCTCAGACAAATTGCCACCCTGCCGCACCGAGTCTGTATTGAAGGTGGCAAGGCGATTAAGTCAATTTTGCAACAAGTGTGGGAATACTTACCAATCACAGGCAGAATTGTCGTCACAGCAGCCAGCCTGGAAGCTCTGTATGAGATATCTGAAAGCTTCAACCAGCTCCAAGCCCGAAACATCGAAGTAGTCCAAGCCGCAGTCAATCGCCTCGAAACCAGAGGCAATAGCCGCCGCCTCGCCGCTGTTGATCCGTTGTTTATTCTAAGCGCGGAAAAATTAGAGTAAGGGCGTGAGTTCGGGAACGGGGAGACGGGGAGAAAGAGACGTTCTAAATCTTGCCCATACCGCCCACACCGCCCACACCGCCCACACCTCCCACACCTCCCTACATTCCCAACTCCCAACTCCGATCTTAAATGTCATCATCCCGCGTCATTAGTAGCCTCATCATAGGTGCTGTAGCTATATGTATGTTAGTGCTAGGTAGCTGGTACTTTACGATCGGGATGTGTATTATTGTGTATCTGGGTCAGATTGAATACTTTAAGCTGGTACGGGCAAAAGGAATTGAACCAGCTAGTAAAATCACCCTGATTGCTAGTCAAGTGTTGCTGTTAGTGGGGGCAACTGGCAGCAACGTCGATGATTCACTGTTTCCGATTGCTGGTACCCTAATTTGCTTTTATCTGCTGTTCCTGCCCAAAATAGCCTCAATTGCGGATATTTCTACTTCGTTATTTGGGCTATTCTATAGTGGCTATTTACCGAGTTACTGGATTCGGTTGCGGGTAGGACTGGATCCGCTGACAGCACATTCATTTCCGTTTCAGACTGATTGGTCGAAATTTCTGCTAAATTTCGATTTAAGTACGCTCCCGCGCGCTTTTACGATTACGGCACTCTCGTTTATATGTATTGCGGCAGCAGATATTAGTGCGTATTTATTTGGCAAATGGCTGGGGCGTACACGCTTGTCGCCAATTAGCCCAAATAAGACGGTGGAAGGGGCGATCTGTGGCACGATGGGAAGTGTTTCGATTGCCACCATCGGGGCATGGGGACTGCACTGGCACCACTGGCTAATTGGGGGGATTGCCTTAGGTAGCTTGATTGGGATGACTAGTCTCTTGGGTGACTTGACAGAATCGGTGATGAAGCGAGATGCTGGGGTCAAGGATTCGGGAGACACTATTCCTGGACATGGTGGGATTCTCGATCGAACTGACAGTTATATCTTCACAGCTCCGCTAGTTTATTATTTTGTGAAGTTGGTTTTACCGCTGATCTAGAGGTTAGGGAGTAGGCAGTCTGGGCGCAAGCGTTATCTTATTTTTGCTACCCTCCACTCTCTACCCTCTACCCTCCAACTTACTCCTCATTCCACAATCGCTCCAATTGAGATTGCCAAGCTGACATCATCTCTTTACGAATGTCTTCCGTTGCGCCGAGATCTCCGAGAATCCCTTCGGAGTAGAACCTGTCGAGTGTTTGCATGGTTTGGGCGAGGGTATCGCCACGTTGTTTAGCAATACTGACGATCGCTTTAACTTGTTTAGTGGCAAAATCTTGGAAGGCTCGATCGATTCCTACTCGTTTTAGGTCGATCGATCTGTCGATCGCTGTATTAAAATCTTCAGTAGTTAATCCAGCGACGCTATGCTGCCACACTCCCCACAAAACGCCTTGGTGAATCGCATAACGAGTCTCTAAGGTGGCATCAAAGTTCGCTGAGAGGAATTCTTCCACAAAGGTCATTGCCTCGCCTGCTGGGGCGATTGGTACCAACATTCGGAGCCAAGATTGTTGCGCTGATAAAATCACCAGCAGGCGATAATCCGGTGTGTCGATCTGATATGAATCCACTTCGGGGACTTTCAGAGCTGTACCAAAACGGTTAGTTAGAAATGATTGAATGTTTTCAGGTGTCACGGGGGTTTCAAGTTGGAGGAATCGGTTGTCCAGCGGTTAAAACCGCCGCTGGTGATGCAAAGTCCGCCTACGCGGACTAATCTTAACGTAGAATAGGCACTTCCCACCATCTGAAGTTTGGGTGATTTCGAGCTAATAAATATTTGTACTTGGATACCTTTAGAAACTAGTTGGTGGGCGGTGCTGATATATTTAGTCCGCGTAGGCGGACTTCGTATCACGAGCAGCGGTTGAAACCGCTGGAGTTTTAGGTAGCAACTGGGTAGAATTATTCACTAACTTCTTCCTGATACTCAACTTGCTTCACCTGCTGAGGAATATCTACTTTCTTCGGAGCGTCAGGAATATTGAGTTTTTGGGGTTTATAGTCAGGCGACTTGGTATCTTCTCCCCACATATCATCATCGAGGGTAAGCACATCTTCCTCCACTTGTTCCAATGGTTTTGCAACTGGTGGAGATACTGGTGTGAACGCGACATCTTGATAAACTTTGTTAGCGCGAGGTGGTTCGCTACTGCTATCGTTCCAGTTTTCGCCTTCATCCTCGTCATCGTAGTAGAGCGGCTCGGCTTTGAGACGCTGGGGTAAAGGTGCTGCAACAGCTTGGACTTCCTCCCAGTTATCGTCTTCCCAGACAGTTTGACGAACTGGGGGTGCGGCGCGGACGATTGGCACAGGGGGCGCAATCGGGGTGCCAGCAGCTAATTGATTTTCAGGACGGATTACTGCTGGGCGATAGCTGTATTCGTCTTCCCAGGGAGCTTTGCCGAGTCCGATTCGTTCGAGGAAGCCGACGGAAAGTTGTTCGAGCCGTTCTTCGGAGCCTTCAAATACAATCAGACGATTGGGGCCACTACTGACAACTTCATCGATCGAGAATTCATAAGTGCTGATCACATTATCAGGGATTAGGGGCAATCCGATCGCAGCGATAATAATTGAGGTCAATCTCCCATCATCGCAGTTAAATTTGAAGCCGCGCACCTTGCCCAGCATGTCGCCAGTTTCGGTAATTACTTCGCAATTAATTAGATTAGTATAAGCTTCGGGGTCGAGATCTTCGATCGCATCATCATTTGGTACGAGGATGACATCGCCCATCTTTTCGATCGATTCCAGCAGCATATATTTTACCAGTCCGCCTGGAGCCGCCAACCAACCATCGCGCAAACCTAGTGCAGCCACTTCCCGACTATCGATATCTACAAGTAGCTCTTTGACAATTCCTAGTCGTTTGCCAGTGTCTTTGGCGATAACTTGAGTATCGATGAGATCGGAGCGTTGACGAATCAGTTCGGATGTCATATTACCAGATGGGGATGCGGAAATAAGGGGTGCAGACAAAGTAAAGATCGGTCTACATCTATTACTGTATTTTATCTTGACCGCTGCTCCAATCTATTGTACGGTTTTCTCTACCACAAGGATCTGTGGCATGGTTTCTGCACTAGACTAGCTTACCCCATCTACTATTCAGGCATCTCGATCGATGGTGCTGCCTTTCAAAATATTAACCCAATACTTCTTTCCCCACAGCTTGGTACTTAGACCAGCCAAAATGAGCGCGAGGATCGATACAGTCTCTGATAATTACCCCCTTGCTCGATGACCGTTCAAAAGCGACCAGCAGGGGAATATCCGCCTCAAATAACGGTAGTTTGGCCTCTTCTAGAATACCTCTAGCTGCACGTCCAGTTCTGGTACGAGCATCTACTTGTGTCAACAAGACTTTATATTTTGCGCCCCATTTCTCTAACAACTCAGTGGTTTTGATTGTCGTGTCGAGATCGAGGTGATTGGCAGTTGTGGGAATAATTAACAGATCGCTACTCGCCACTAAATCTTGCAGCTCGTCTTGTTCGGGACGAGCTTGGGTATCAGTGATAATGTGAGTGTACTTACTAATAATCGCCGTCGCACCAGCCTGAGAAGCAACGGTAAACGGTAATTTGTCTTCTCGTGACCAAACTAACGCAGAGCGATTTCGATCGGCATCAATCAGTAATGTCGGCGCGTTCTCGTGCAAGTAAGCAGCAAGGTGAATCGATGTGGTGGTTTTGCCGACACCACCCTTGAGTGCAGTAATGGTAATAATCATGTGCTAGTGGGAAGAGAATCCTGATTGCTAGCACCACTGTAGGAGGTTGAGCGTACCTTCCGCTAGCTCTACAACATGAATTAGCGGTTACTTTCGGCTATTTCAGTCATTTGGCTAATACTGAGTGATCGTGCGAACATGAGCGGTTGAGACTTCGATTAGCCAGCGGCTAGGCTCCGCCATCGAATCAAAATACCCACCTCCGACAAATTGGAGACTGGGTATATAGTAACGACACTAGTAAATTACGGAGAGGAGAGGATTCGAACCTCCGTTAGATGTAACTCTAAAACTGATTTCGAGTCAGCCACCATCAACCACTCGGACACCTCTCCAGGTTATTCTCCATACATCATACCCTATATCTAGGCGGATGCTATGGCAATTTTAGCGGTAAGATATTCCAGCTAGACCCCTTTTCACAAGATTCAAACTTCCATGAATGCAGCCCAGAGCAAACGAGTTGAAGACTTTCTCACGAAGTGGTTGGGTTCGGAGGGAAATGAGCGGGCGAACTACCAGACGTTTTTCGGCGATCTGTGTGTGGCTCTAGATGTGCCAGCACCACCGCCGAAGGGCAGCGTAGAGGGCGACAAGTACTGCTTTGACAAAGATATCAAGTTTTACGATAAGAAGGTGGCAACGCGATTTGCGGACTTCTACAAGGAAGGGTGCTTTCTGATTGAAGCGAAGCAAGGGAGCACGAATTCTAGTAAGGGGCATGGGAAGCGGGGAACGAAGGGTTATCGGGATGCGATGCAGCAGGCGTTTAACCAGGCGAAATCCTATGCTTACAATCGGATGTTGCCAGCGTTACCGCCGTTTTTGATTACTTGCGATATTGGTTCGCATTTTGAGGTGTGGGAGGGGTTTAGTGGGGAGTACGGGAGTTATGGGCGCGTCAGCAGGTAAATCTCAAGGATTTGGCGCAGGCGGATGTATTCGATAGGTTTGTGGCGATTTTCACAGATCCGCAATCGCTGAACCCTGAGAAGTATCGAGCACGGGTGACGCGGGAGGTGGCGGCGGAGTTGGCGAAGTTGTCGCGGTGGTTGGAGGAGAATGCGCGATCCGGTGAGTTATTGGTGGGCGTGCGGTTGAAACCGCCGCTCGGAGTGCAAAGTCCGCCTACGCGGACTAGGAGTAGTGCAAAATCGGCCAAGGCGGACTCTAAATCTCAGTCCGCGAAGGCGGACTTTGTATCACAAGCCTCGATTTCAATCGATGGCGGCATCGATGGCGGTACCAACGGCGAATCATCTCCCGTTTCGGCGCATGAGGTGGCGAACTTTTTGATGCGGTGCATTTTTACGATGTTTGCGGAGGATGTGGAATTACTCAAGGGCGAGGTGTTTACCAAGGCGTTGCGGGAACGCTGGATTCCTAATCCCAAGCTATTTAAATCGGAAATAGAGCAGCTCTGGCAAACGATGAACACGGGCGGTACATTTGGCTTTGAGCGGGTGTTGCGGTTCAATGGCAGCTTTTTCGAGGAGGCGACGGCGTTTGACTTGCCCAAGGAGCAGCTAGAGATCTTGTACGCAGCGGCGGCGAAGGATTGGAGTCAGGTGGAACCAGCGATTTTTGGGACGTTATTAGAACGGGCGTTGGAGAAGAAGGAGCGGAGTCGGTTAGGGGCACATTATACGCCGCGCTCTTATGTGGAGCGGTTGGTGCGTCCGGTGGTGATGGAGCCGCTGCGTCAACAGTGGGATGAGGTGGAGTTGGAGTTACGGCGGATTTTAGTCACGCCAGAAGGGAAGGAACCGACGGGGTTGCAGCAGAAGAAGGCGGAGCAGGAAATCGGGCAGTTTTTGACGCAGTTACGTCAGGTGCGGATTTTAGATCCGGCTTGCGGTACGGGGAATTTCTTATACGTGACGCTGGATTTATTGAAGGGGTTGGAGCAAGAAGCGATCGCACGGCTGGTAGATGTGGCGGGAAATGTCCAGTTAAATGTGTTGGAACAGGTGAATCCAGCGCAGTTTTTGGGCATCGAAATCAATCCACGGGCGGCAGCGATCGCAGAACTGGTAATCTGGATCGGGTATCTCCAATGGTATTTTAAGCGGTATGGCAATGCCGCACCGCCAGAACCTGTACTGCAAGCGTTTGGGAATATCGAGTGTCGGGATGCGGTGTTGGCTTATGACGGGCGGGAGCCAGATCTAGACGCGAAAACGGGTGAGGTGCGATCGCGTTGGGGTGGCAAAATGATGAAGCATCCAGTAACGGGTGAGGATGTGCCAGATCCTCTCGATCGAGTTGTTATTTATAAGTATCTTAATGCGCGGGCTGCGGTATGGCCAGAAGCAGATTATATAATCGCAAATCCTCCATTTGTGGGAAATGCACGCATGAGAGAGTTTCTAGGTGATGGCTATGCTGAAACTCTCCGAGAAGCATATTCAGAAGTACCTGAAACTGTTGATTTTGTAATGTATTGGTGGCATAAATCAGCAGAATATATTGAGCAAGGCAAGGTCAAGAACTTTGGACTAATCACCACAAATAGTATCACTCAAAAAAGACTGAGAGGAGTTACTGAATTTCACTTGCAGCAAAAAGGAGGAATTAGACTATTTTTCGCAATCGCCGATCATCCCTGGTCAGATGAAGGTGCAGCAGTTAGAATTGCGATGACTTGTGCAGAAATAGCGGAAACAAAGAAACTAACGGCAACTAGTAGAATCGGAGTTGTCATTTCTGAAAAACAGGGTGATACACCTGAAGATTCTGCCGATCGAGTTAGACTAGATATTAAAACCGTAGGTCTTATATTTAGCAACCTTCAATCTGGTGCAGACGTTACCAAAACTGAATTACTAAGAAGCAACCAAGAGATTGCATCTCAAGGTTTTGTCGTCGGTGGAAATGGTTTCATCGTAGATAGCACTACTAAATCAAAGTTAGATGAACATGTGATACATCCATTTATTACTGGCAGAGATTTAGCCCAGATTAGACAAGAACGATTTGCCATTGATGTCAATCATTTATCAGAACGAGAGTTAGAGTCAGACTATCGAAAGACATATCAATACTTACTTGAAACTGTTAAACCAGAGAGAGAAATAAATAACGATCCAAAATTACGGCGAGAATGGTGGAAATACAGACGTTCAAATGATAGTATCCGTAGAGGTTTGAATGAGTTAAGCAGATATATAGCAACAACGAGAACTGCCAAACATAGAGTGTTTCAATTCTTTGAATCTGACGTGATGGCTGAAAGTGGTGTGGTTCTGATTTTACTTGAAAATGGCTATCATCTTGGGATATTGTCTAGCACTATTCATATTAACTGGACTCTTCGACAAGGTTCATTGTTAGAAGACAGACCTGTATATAACCATGCTTCTTGTTTTTATCCCTTCCCATTTCCAGATCCTACCCCAGAACAAAAGCAAAAGATTCGAGAATTGGGCGATCGATTAGATAGCCATCGCAAACAAGTTCAAGCCGCCCATCGCGACATCACCATCACCGGAATGTATAACCTGCTCGAAAAACTCCGCGCTGGCGAACCATTTACCGATGTCGATCGAGCATACAACAATCGTGCCCTCGTCTCCACCCTCAAACAAATCCACGACGACTTAGACACCGCCGTATTCGCCGCCTACGGTTGGCAAGACTTAGCAGGTAAACCTAACCCCGAAATTACCGAAACCATCCTCGAACGCCTCGTCGCCCTCAACGCCGAACGCGCCGCCGAAGAACGCAACGGACACATCCGCTGGCTCCGCCCCGAATACCAAGCCCCCGAACAGGTGCAATCCACCCAAACTACCCTCGCAGGCATCGGCGACCCAGCCGAAACCGCAGCAACCCCCGTCGAACAACAAAAATGGCCAAACCAACCGAAAGATCAACTCGCCGCCATCCGCGACCTGTTACGCAGCAGTAGCGGCGCATGGACGGTGGTGCAGATTGCCAACCAATTTACAGGCAAAAATACGCAGAAGAAATTGGATGCAATTGGCGAAAATCTCGATCGATTAGAATGGTTTGGGCTACTCGTTAAACGCGAGGATGCGGGTACTATATATTGGCAATATGCCGAGCTACAACAAACGGCTTAGATCTACTACATGACTGTCACAATCAAAATTTCCGACATCTATCACACATCTAAGCATTGCCAAGCTTTATTAGAGATATGGCAAACAGTAGACCAAAAGCTTGAAGCCTCCTTAGAAATAACAATCGATTTTCAGAAATGCAAATTTCTAAGTCATCTCGGTGTGGCATTTCTCGGTGGACTTGCCCATCATGTTCGATCTCAAGGCGGACAGTTAAACTTTGACTGGGATACATTGCAGCCTAAAGTTCGCATGAATCTCGCCCAAAATGGATTCTTGTTCAGTTTCGATCGAGGGGTAGAGCCTTGGAATGGTAATTCTGTTCCTTATCGCCAAGACTTAGACCAGAACAAATGTGCTATAGTTGGGTATCTGGTAAATCAGTGGTTAGGAAAAAACTTGGTCGATATCAGCTTGGGCTTAAAAGGCGCGATCATTGGTACCGTCTGGGAAATATACACAAATGCCTTTGAACATAGCAACTCATCCATTGGTGTCTTTAGTTGTGGACAATACTACCCAAACAAAAAAGAGTTACACCTAACTATTATTGATTTTGGGCAGGGCATAGCCAATAACGTTCGATCTCTACCCCAGAATCGATCGCTAGATGCAGCGCAAGCCATAGAATGGGCGTTCCAGACTGGAAACAGTACCGCCATCAAAATTAGAAGCAGAGGGATGGGGCTGAGTACCTTACAAAACTTCCTCTCGACCAATCAAGGTAATCTTAAAATATTTAGCAACGACGGATACGTCAACATTAAAGGTAGTAATGTTATATATGAAAAGAGAACGATCGATTTTCAGGGAACAATGATAAATATAGCCTTCAAATGCGATGAGTCATCTTAGTGCCTAGCATCAGAGGTTACTAGCGGGGTGAAGAAACGATTTTAGAGACACAGGAGAAAAGCAATGCGTTACATCGTTCATGAAATTACTGGAGAATTTGCACTTTCATTTGATGACGGACAACAGCTCTTCGATCTGATTCACCCTCAACTTCTGACTGGACAGACTGTAGAACTTGACTTTGAAGGGGTCACATCTGTTTCAACGTCTTTCTTCAACGTCGCAATCGGACAGCTTTTTCAGGATATCTCTTCTGAGGTTCTCAATGATAAACTTGTTATCAAAAACCTGTCTCCTCACGGTGAAATCATCTTAAAATCTGCTATTGACAACGCAAAAGATTATTATTCCGATCCCGCTTATCGTCAAGCTGTCGATACCGTTATGGAAGAATACGCCGCCAGCTTCTAGATTATGACAATAAATCTCAATGTTCAAGCTGAGGTAATTGATGTTGTTTCCGATCGCCCACAGCGATCGGATATATTTCTAGTAGATACTAATGTATGGATTTTGCAAACTTACCCCAATGCCAAAATTTCATCAAAAATTCGAGAATATGGAGCTTATCTCAAATCCGCTCGACAAAACGGGGCAACATTAGCCTATTCTGGTCTGACTTTAGCAGAATTAGCTCATGTTATCGAGAGAACAGAGTGTGATATCTACAACAAAAAAAATAACTTTACCAAAGAAAATGGACTTGAACGAACAATAAAAGAATTTAGGCACAAATATCCCAACGAACGCGCTAAAGTTGTCAATTTAGTCAAAACAGCCTGGATACAGATTCAAGATTTTGCAGTACCGCTTAATGAGCTGACAATTGACGAATCCACAACAAATGCAGCACTAGATCGCTTTCAAACCCAAGCTTTGGATGGCTACGATCTATTCATTCTTGAAGCCATCCATAAAGCTAATCCTGGACAAGTCAAAGTCATTACTGATGACGGGGACTATGCCACTGTCCCGAACATTCAATTATTCACCAGCAATATTCAGGTGATTAAATTAGCAAAAGCACAGGGTAAACTATTACGTCGCTAAACTGGCTACTTAGCAAATCTACTTCCTTTTCGGGCTTGATGTTTATTTGACACGTAAGTCTCTATAAGGGATTGAAATGCTGAAACCCTTGATATGAAAGGATTCCTTATTTGATTGGAAAGTCCCTAACAACTGTTTTTTAAGATCGGGTGCTCCATAAAACCTGACATTTTTGTTTTTTTATTAGTCTTAAATATTGACAATGTTAGGCTGTCGATCTAAATTGAGGGTATGAACAAAGCTACGGACGATCGGTCAACCTCATCATGAGTAGGGACAGTGAATCGTTAGATCGAAACTGGTCAAGTGCTTAATAAGATTAAGGAAAACTGTAATGACCACTAATATATTAGACAACATCGATCTAGGGAGATTGGGGGAACTCCTTCAGCAAGCCCGCAAAAGTTGTGACATGACTCAAGCTCAAGCAGCCGAGATTATTGATGCTGCAAGAACAACTATTGTTGCAATTGAGAAAGGAGAACGCCGGATCAAGGCAACCGAACTGATTAAACTCGCGCGCGCTTATGGCAGAGCCATCGGTGATTTCGTTCAGCCTCGTGCTGTTACAGAGCCTTTTGAGGTTCAATATCGATCGGCATTTGGGCAGAATGAAGCCGAAGCAGCACGGATTAAACCCAGTATTTTGCGATTGGAAGAACTGTGCCAAAATTATCTAGATCTTGAAGCGATGATGGAGGCACCTTTACCTCGAAATTATCCCCAAGAATACAAGATCGATAATATGCCAATCGAGGCGGCAGCCGAAAGTATTGCCATCTCAGAGCGTCAGCGGCTTGGGCTTGGAGATGCACCGATTCCCTGCTTGCGAGATATTTTGGAGCAGAGTGTCGGACTACGCATTTTTTATATAGATATGCCAGCCAAATACTCAGGCATATATAGCTACAACGAACAAATGGGTGGCTGCATTGCCATCAATGCTGGACATCCTGAAGAGAGAAAACGCTGGTCACTAGCACATGATTACCTACATTTTCTCGCTCATCGACGGAAGCCCATAGTTGATTTTGACGATCAGTATCAAAGAAAGCCAGAGAGCGAGAGACTAGCCGACACTTTCCCTAATTATTTTCTGATGCCGACAAGTGACTTGCTCAAGCGATTTAACGATATGCACCGCTCTCATGGCAAGTTTACTGCCACCAATCTATTCACTTTAGCTCACCATTATGGAGTGTCCATTGAAGCTCTTGCTTATCGGGCAGAAGCAATTAAACTGCTACCATCTGGAACTTTAGAACGGTTACGAGATCGAGGATTAAAAGTCCGAAAAGTGCAACAGGAGATGGGATTAGAACCTATTTCAGAACGTATAGATATGGCTCCTATTCACTACCAGCACTTAGCAATTGAAGCACTAGATCGAGGGCTAATTACCGAAGGAAGTTTTGCTAAATTTCTTGGTGTCGATCGGTTGGAGGCTCGACGGATAGCAGAATCCTTAAGCGAACATTCGAGCGGCATCATTGAAGAAGTTGCTCATTTAGATCTGTGTCAGGCTTAGGATAATTGGGAAATTAACGATGAATATTAAACAATCCCACATTGTCCTCGATACTTGCTGTATTCTGAATTTCTATGCTTCAGGAAAATTTCTGGAAATATTGGAGGCTATTCCCGCTCAGGTTGTAGTTACAGAAATTGTTAGGTCGCAAGAGCTAAAGACACTTCAACGACTTGGAAATGAGGAAAATGAAGGTGCAATTTATTTTGAGAAAGCGATTAAAAAAGGTCTAATATTAATCGTAGATTTTGAATCGGAAGCAGAAGCAGAGACTTTTATTAACTACACCGCTCAAATAAAAGATGAAGGAGAATCTGCCACTTTTGCGATCGCTTTTCACCGAGAATGGTCAGTTGCAACCGATGATAAAAGAGCAATCTCGTTTTTAAAAAAAGAGGCTCCCCACATCCAGATTATATCAACATTGGAAGCGATCGAACATTGGTCGAAAAAATATAATATTGACTCAGCAACATTAAAATCTGCATTGAGTGCCATTCGAGTTAGAGCAAGATATCAACCTCCTCGAAATCACCCTTTATTGAGTTGGTGGGAAAATGCAATGAAATAGAAATATTTACCGATCCTCATCGATAAATAGGCGTAATAAACTAAATGCAATCACTGATAATTTCGATCTCGACTATTACTATAATACCCCCAACTTCTGCGAGAAGTCGGGGGTATGTCTAGACTAAGGTAAAGTCTAGGAATTCTTCATCCGTTTGAGTTCTTCTTGCAAGGCTTCCACCTGCTTCCGCATATCGCTAATATCTTCAGGCGATTTCGATGGTGTTTCGCCATCGGAAACGATTTCAATTCTGCGGGGTTCGGTAGTTTTTTGGGCGCGTTCGGTGGTGTTACTGCGCGCTTGGTTCAAGTTCTGCTGTTGAGCCGATTTCACCATATCGTCTACCAGTTTGCGAGCTTCTTCGGTGGTAATTTCACCTTTAGCGACCATTTCATCAGCTAATTTTTGAGCTTGAACACTGATCGATGAAAACTTCTCGCCAGCTTGTTCTCCAGCCGCAGCAGCCAGCCCTACACCGAGATAAAATGCCTTTTGAACGATATCGCCTAGACCAGCCATATATTACTTAAAATGATAAAGATTTTCTGAGCTATCTACTCTCTAAGATAACTGCTCAAACTATTTGAGTAGCAGGTGGATGTTGGTACGGTTTGCCGATATGTAGCGGAATACGGCAGTGTTAGATCGAAAAAATATTTTTAATGACTCGGATACCACGCCTGTTATAAGCATCCCTATTGCTGCTACCTTCCGGTCCTGACAAGGTTTGGGCGTTACGACCGCATGGGGCCGAGTCATCTCTAATGATAGCACGAATTTTAGGCAATCTCACCAACTAAAAGTTTGGAAGTAGGGCAATTCAGGAATTGCCCTACCAGAAGTATCCAGATTTTACCTGTGTGCGTTGTTCACCAGGATCGTGTTCTAGGATATACTCGCGGGTAATTGACCCTTGGGCGCGCAAGTTGGCGACTTCACTTGCGCCGACCTCAGTATCTGTAGACAAAAGAATCACCTGTTCGCTGGCGGCGGGGAAATAGCGTTCAAGCAGATTGATGCGGTGAGATGAATCAAGTCTACCCAGCGGTGTATCGATCGCAATGGGCAGTTGTCGTCCTGATACTCGTGCTAATCCCCAAAGTAGAGCGATTGCTAGCAATTGTTTTTCACCTGCGGAAAGTCGATGTTTAGGTAATGGTTTACCTTCCTGATCGTGGAGGGAAAGGGTGAATGTGGTACTGTCGATCGTGACTCGTTGAACTAGTTCGGATTTGTGCAATAAATACCGAAAACATTCGGTGACTTCGTTCTCTAACTTGTTGATTTTTTTAAGTGTTAGTTTCTCTCGGAATATTTCTAAAGTAGCTTTAACTTTAGCGATCGAATCTACAAGCTGTTGATCGTGTTTAAGCTGGATATTTGTTTCGGTATAAGTGGCTAATTCAGATCTGGTTTTAGTGATAATCCGATCGAGTTCTTCCTGACGGCGGGCTGTGGTGATTTGGTTGGCTTTGAGTTGGGATACTAGTTCGCGTGCAGTGGCTTCTTGGGTTTTAAGTCGAGTATATTCTTCTGGCGAGGCGGCTGCCGCTACTTGGCGATCGATTAAATCTAGTTCAGATTCCAGTTTGATAATTTGAACTTGGATCTCACTGGCTTTTTGAGCATCTCGATCGAGATCGTACTTTAAGATATTATCTAACTGGTTTAGCACTTCTGCCTCTGCACCCAACCACCCAGTTTTTTTTGATTCAATCTGATCAATTAATGCTTGATTGTCACGCTCTAGAAATGATTGAACATCTGAAAGCTGGTTTTTAAAAGCTGGTTGCTGCTGAAGATAATCGAGTAACCTGAGATCTCGATCGACTAATAGATCCAGAGCTGCTTTACCTTGCTGCTGGCGGAATTCGATCGCACCTTGGGTTTGAATTTGAGCGAGTAGCGGTGCAATCAATAACAGCGGTAAACTACCACCTGCTAGATGTCCTAACGCTTGCCGCTGCTGGGAGATTTGCAGATCGATCGCTTTTGACTCTAGCTCCAATTCCTTACTATGAGCGGCAATTTTACCGCCTTCTAGGACAAATTTATCAAAGGCTTGTTCTTCTTGCTCGATCGCAACTTTCAGCTTCGCGCTGATTTCAGCCAATTCTGACCCAACCGCGACTAATTCTAGCTGCTCCTGTGCTAGCTTCGACTCAATTTCATCGATCGCTGTTAATTGCTTGTCGTTTGCTAAATTCCTTCTTTTTCTACTAACTAATACATCTAAATCTGCCGCTAGTTTCTCCGCTAATTCTAATCCAAGCAATGATTGAATCGCATCAAATACGCCAACAGGTGGAGTCTCCTGTTCTGCTAATTCTTTTACCTGCTCTCCATCAAATAAAAATAAATTAGAAATGCCCAACGGCAATAGATTCTCAATGTATTCATCCCAAGTTTTGAGCAGCATTGTATCTGCCCAATCATTCACCAGAATACCTAAAGTATCCTTGCCATCTTGGGGATTGCGTTCCCAATATCTTACAATCCGAATCTCTATTAAATCGCCATCTTCAGCCACCTGAAATGCTAATTCGATTCTAGCTTTTTCTGCTAGTGGTGTGTGCCGACTCACACATTGATCGAGAAAATCTCCGTAGCTCAAATTTCCCCGCGTCGAACATTGTGCGCGGGCACCATATAATGCCAACCGGATCGCATCCATAATTGTCGTTTTGCCCCCACCATTCATTCCGCCGATGAGAATAATGGGGCGGCTAGCTTCAGATGTATCTGGTAATAAATTAATCGTATTCTTACCCAAGTAAGAACCAAAGTTTTCTAATACCAGTTCGCGAAAAAGCATAGTTATCTGTGATGGAGCCTATGCTTTTGATTTTAGTAGAGTTAGGGGATAGGGGATAGGGGATGGTGGCTGGTGGGGATAAACTGACTTCGGCGAAGATCTACCCACCCCGCTACACACTAGCTAAATCAGGAAAAACCTCTCGTACTGCTGGATGAACGATTTTACCTGCTTGAACATTCACACCTTTAGCCAGATTTTTATCTAGATTCAGAGCGTCCATTCCTCGATCGGCTAGTTTAATCACATAGGGCGCGGTACTATTATTCAATGCTTGAGTTGCTGTCCAGGGTACAGCTCCAGGCATATTTGGTACGCCGTAATGGACAACTCCCGATTCCAGGTAAACGGGACTAGTGTGCGAAGTCGGACGGACTGTCTCAATGCAGCCCCCTTGATCCACGGCGACATCAACAATTACCGAACCTGGTTTCATCTGGGCAACAAGGGCACTAGAGACTAGAATCGGCGCACGTTTGCCCAAGATTAGGACTGCGCCGATGACCAAATCCGCACTCCTGACAGCAGCTTCGATATTCGAGGCATTGCTGTAGAGATAACTAACGCGAGAGCCAAAAATAGTTTCTAGATAGCTCAGTCGATCGATACTAACATCCAAGATCGTCACCTGTGCGCCCATACCTACTGCCATCCGCGCAGCTTCTGTTCCGACAATCCCCCCACCGAGAATCGTCACTTGTCCAGGTTGTACCCCAGGCACACCACCGAGCAGCACACCACTACCGCCCTGTTGTTTCTCCAGAAATCTT
>JANNBD010000027.1:0-8263 GCA_031385105.1 Chamaesiphon sp. OTE_78_metabat_374 | reverse complement strand
CGATCGATGCCGTCCGAGTCGAGCCAGGATTTGAGTATCGATCGATCTACCATCCCCAATCTGCCAGATATGACAACGAGACGATCGAAAAAACTTTAATTATTTTCCTGGGTTGGGTCGATGCCCCCACCGTTACTATCTCAACCGAACATTTCGGCTACGAATGGATCGACTGGCAACCACCCCACCAAATTCAGGCTCAGACGATCGATCCACTTTTGGCTGAAGTTATGTCTCATTTTGAGAATTAATTGACATCTTACTAAGATAGATGCTACCTTGTATCTTACTTCCCTAGGGCGACCCCAAGGGATTCTAGTGTTCGCATCTATTGTAATGGGACTGTTGCGATCTCAATTTGATGTTCGAGATTAGGAGAACAATTAATGGTAATTGCTGCGCCAGAATTAAATACTGATTCACTTGCTATTGGAGAACAGCGTATCGTATTGCGGGGTTTGGATTGGGGTAGATATCTACAGATTCTGAATGCTTTGCCGCAATCTCGTGGCTCTAAATTAACCTATGATGATGGGACATTAGAAATTACGGTGCCGTTGGAATTGCATGAATTTTCAGGTCGTTTAATCGAACACTTTATCTGGACGCTGATTGAATTGATGGGCTTGAAAATCAAGACAATGGGTTCGACAACCATGAACTACCCCAATCTCAAAAAAGGTGCAGAACCCGACAATGCTTATTACATCCAGAATCAGCCGCTAGTTAAAGGGCGCAATGTAGATTTTAGTCAAGATCCGCCCCCCGATCTAGTTGTTGAAGTGGATATTACCCATACGGATATTGCCAAAAATCAATTTTATGCCAGCTTGGGAGTACCCGAATTTTGGCGGTTTAATGGCAAAGTTTGGCGGATTTATCAGCTTCTGGAACAAGTTTATGTCGAAGTCGAGGTCAGCCCCACATTTCCCAAGGTACCCAAAGAAAGTTTATATCTATTTTTAGAACAAGCAAAAGAAGACGAAATCGAAGCAGTTCAGAATCTTCGATCCTGGTGGCAAGAAATCTAAACTTTCTCAATCTCCCCATCCCCCTATTTTTTCTTTTTCACTCGCCGTCGCTGAATAATGCTATCTACTCCAGATCGATCGAGACTAGCATTCAGGATCCGAAAAGCTTGAGCGGGAATCGGTGAATTGCTAATATATTCTGTCGTTGTATTGTTTTCGGTAATCGTAATCTTCCACGGGAGTCGATCGACTCCCTGAGAGTTAGAGCTAAAAATTACTTGCTTTTTATTGATTTTGAGTTGGATTGCGATCGAGGGATAGTCATCTTTACGGGCGATTAAAGGTTTATAAACACCTGTTTGCAGTGGTGTTTTTGCTAAGGTAGCGAGGAATTTAGTAGCTGTAACAGCAGGAATTTTTAATTTAGTTGTGCGCTGTTGATGAATTCCGCCTGCACCATATCCCCCTACAGCAATATGGGCATTGCCAACCAAATCTTTGTTGACTAGACGTAGCTTATAATGCCGCAAGATCGGCGTGATATCTGAATAGCCGTTCCAATCATTATGAATTTCGACTGTCTGCGCCTGCATTAGTGAGGTGAGATTCGACCGCCTTGGTGGCGCGCTTCGCGATCGAGGTGTCAACAATACTTGAGTTTGCTTTGAATCCGCCTGTGAATTGCCGCAGCCAATGCAGATTGATAGTAATAATAAGGGTGAAAGCTTTTTGAATAGTGGATAGTGGATAGTGAATAGTGGATAGTTGGGCTTGTAGTGTGAGAACTTAAATTCCTTATTTTTGTTAAACATAAACTACATCTATTCAGTCACCCAAATTTCATCACAAGTATTGACAGTTAGAACTAAACGGTTCTAACTATCAATTATCAACTAACATACTTAGCCTTCAGCAAAGATATAGCGACGAAGTTCGGCTGGATCTGGTTCGGGACTATTCTCGGCAAACTCGACCGAATCGTCGATCACATCCTGAATTTCTTTGTCGATCGCGGTCAGTTCAGCTTGAGTGAATAAACCTTCCGCCATTAGGTAATTAGCAAATTTGGTAATCGGATCCCGCGCGAACCAAAATTCTTTTTCCTCTTTAGGGCGAAGTTCGTCAGGATCTGCCAAGGAGTGACCGCGAAAACGGTAGGTCATCGCTTCAATCAAAGTTGGACCTTCTCCAGCACGAGCGCGGGCTACGGCGGTTTTAGCCGCATCATAGACAGCTAAGACATCCATCCCATCGACTTCGACACCATGCATCCCGAAAGCTGCTGCTTTCTTGTAAATTTCGGGGACAGAGGTGGCGCGTTCGTGGGACATGCCGATCGCCCATTTATTGTTTTCGACGACATAAATCATCGGCAGCTTCCACAGAGCCGCCATGTTCAGACATTCAAAAAACTGTCCGTTATTTGCTGCTCCATCCCCAAAGAAACTCGCAGATACGAGATCGGAACTAGCCTCGCCGAGAGCCTCACGACGGTATTTGCTGGCAAAAGCCGCTCCGGTTGCCACCGGAATACCTTCCGCGATAAACGCATAACCGCCCAATAACCGATGCTCCTTAGAAAACATGTGCATTGAGCCGCCGCGCCCTTTGCTACAGCCTGTTTCCTTACCAAATAACTCAGCCATCACCTCGCGGGCAGGTACGCCAGCACTCAGGGCATGAACGTGATCCCGATAAGTACTCGAAACGTAGTCTTCACCTGGACGCATCGCTTTGATTACGCCAGAGGATACGGCTTCTTGACCGTTGTACAGGTGGACAAAACCAAACATTTTGCCTCGGTAGTACATCTCCGCGCATTTGTCCTCAAAGAAGCGACCGAGAATCATATCCCGATACAACATCAAGCCTTCTGCCTTAGTGACTTCCCCCGACTTTGGCTCAAATGCGGGTGCAGTTCTCTCTTGAACCATTGGTTTGCTTTATCCACTTGTATTCGATCGATATTGTCCCCTATTTAGGTACTGGTGGCTAGGGGGAAGGGGGATTTTGTGTGTGGGGGGTGTGGGACGGGGAGACTAGGGGACTGGGAGACTGGGAGATACTTATTTCTATTCACTATTCACTATCCACTATCCACTCACTACCCTAGAGATCCAATTCGTTACTAGAAGCGGAGTCTAACTATTTCTATTTCCAAATTGATAACATCACGGCGAATTTGGAGTAATATGGTTCAAAGATTCGGCAAAGCAATCCTCTACGATCGCTGCTGTGCCAATTTATTGATAACTGTCAACTATGTTGTTCATGGTGTGTTAGGTGAACTGTGCGAATCCCGCTTGATTATTATCAGATTTTAGGTGTACCGGAGAGCAATCTATCGGAGTTAGAGCAGGCATATCATGACCGCTTACTCCAGTTGCCTCGGCAAGAGTATTCTGATGCTGCGATCGAATCTCGTAAGCAATTGATTACGATGGCGTATCAGATATTGAGCGATCCGCAACGCCGAGCGGAGTATGCGGCGACGCAACTTTCGCCAGCACTAGCTGGGGCTAGCGAAGATTCTCCACTCTACTGTCGGCGGGAGTTAGATATTGCGACAGAGCATTTTCTGGGTGGGTTACTGATCCTGTTTGAGCAAGGTGAGTACGAAGAAATTAACAGTATTTGTATGCCGTATCTGGGCAACAATGGTCGCAATAGCAATAGCGGCAGTCTTCACCCTTACCCGCTGATGTCTGTGAGTACGAGTGGGAATTTGCGGGGAGATTTGGTAGATAATATCGATCCAGCAATCCTGGCGAAGCTCAAGCATACAGCTACAGGTGCCCATATTATTCCGCTCAAGCCGGATATTATTCTAGCGATGGTATCGTCGTTTTACGAACTAGGCGAACGGGAGTGGGGAGATCGATGCTATGAGTCGGCGGTAATTCATTACGAAACTGCCAAAAAAATTCTGGTGCAGGAGGATATTTTCCCCCAGATCCAGGGTCAAATCGATCTCAAGCTCGATCGGTTGCGTCCTTATCGGATCTCCTGTCTAGTGGCATTGCCGCTCGATCGACTTGAGCAAAGACGGCAGGGGATTCAATTTTTGGAAGAGTTGCTCGAAAGTGCCTGTACTAATGAGCTAAGATGTCAAGAGAGATTTGGCTTAAATAGCGAACGGACGATCGAATTCATCTATCAAACATTGCCACACCTGACGGCAGCAGAACAACGCAATCTATTTAGCCAGATTGCCAGAGACTCACAACAAGTGGGGCCGAAGGTTTTGAACGGGATGCAATTGGCTTGCACCTACCTTCATGTTCATGCCCTAATCGTCCAAGGATTTGCTTATCGCAATCCTCAGCTAATTTACACCGCCCAACAAATCTTGCAATATCGGCTCAGTCAGCGGTGGGATGTGACGATCCTCCAGGCAATTTGTGCGTTGCTGCTGGTGCAAAAAGAAGAAGCAGATCGGATCCTCAAAACAGCACCAGAATCAGCCGCACTGCTGGTAATTCGTCAGCAATCTAATGGGCTGACTGACCTAACCAGAGGGCTATGCTTTTACATAGAATCTTGGCTCAGAGATGAAGCTTTCCCCTACTTCAGGGATCTAGTTACCAATGGTAATCCGTCCATTGACGCTTACTTTGGCGATCGAGACGTTCAAGACTTTGCCGACAGGGTACCTGCTGCTGAGGGCAACATCACAAGCTGGGCATCACCCTCGCCTCAGCTCATCGATGTACCTCCCTCTGGCGATCTTTCTGGCTCAATCAGTCTGGATCGATCTAACCTAGAACCACTCGAATCAAATGCCAGATCTACCATCCGCGAAACTTCAGATCTGTCAGGCCTTCTGCCTAGGGGTCGAATGTCAGCAGGTGGTCGTCGTTCTAGCAGTTTAATTACAGCTTGGCAACCACACTCAGACAGGTTGGGCAGTGGTCCGATTATTCCGGCGGTAAGAGTCGAACAACCTTCGTCACCAGCTCTAGACCCCACACCTACCACCCCAGAGCTACCAATTACTACCACAGCCGAATCCGAAACTAGCAACGTCATTCAATTAGAACGCGAACGCCAACGTCGCCGCTCAATGCCCACCGCGAGAACCATCGACGGACAGTTTGAGCAAGCTTATCAAGATCGCGCGCAGACACTGCTCTCTGCTGAAACTAGTGGTGAATTAGTCCTGAGTGCAAAATCAGGAAAATTGGTCAAAACCGATCGTCGATCTGGTTCCCTCGTCCGTCCACGCCGGATCCGCCGCAGAGCAAATATTCCCAGAATCTTATTAGTTGGCACAGGTGGAGTTGCCTGCATTTGGGGTGCTGCTTGGGTACTAACTGCTATTACTAGTGCAGTCCCTAACTTTTACAAGACAGTAGTGGGCATGACTGCAACACAACAGCCGACAGCCAGCAATCCAATCAACCCAACTCAGACAGCCCCAAAACCAGCTACCGCAAATGCGAACGCTGGAATACTCACCACCGACATCGCTCAACAGACAGTCAAAACTTGGTTGAGTGCCAAGGCGAAATCACTCGATCGAGACTATCAAACTACTCAATTAAAAGATATTTTGGTAGAGCCTGCTTTGTCTACAGCACTCAATCGCGCCAGAGCAGCCAAAGGCTCGAATATCCACTGGCAATACCAACACCAGAATATTGCGGTGTCATCGGTTGTCCACGCCAATCCCCTCGCGAATGCAGCTAGAATTAAAGTACAAGTAGACGAAACTGCTCAGTACTATAGAGGAGAACAATTAGACCCAGGTAACTCCTACTCTAAAAAAGTACTAGTTGAATACAACCTCGTCCGCCAAAAAGGCCGCTGGTATATTAAGGATGTAGTTAGGTAGTTAACTGGTGGATGGTGGATGGTGGATGGTGAATAGAAATAAGTATCTTCCCACACTCCCCACACCTCCCACACATCCCACACCTTCCACACTCCCCACACCCCCCACACCTCTCCATCCCCCTCCCACTCCCACTCCATGCTCAATCCGCTCATCCAGGCGTATACTCCACTAATTTGCTGGACGGGTTTAGGTATTTTATCGGTGAGATTTCTGCCGACGCGCTTTCCATATTGGTTGGGACGTGGGCTGTATTGGATTGGGGTACCGATCGAGATTTTCTCATTGGCGCGTCAAACTACTTTTGATGAACGCGCTCAATTAGCACCGACAATTACAGTTGCATCACTGCTGTTGGGATTGGGACTGGGGTGGTTGAGTATTCAAGTCTGGAGGAGATTGCAGCCAGATCTTCCCGCGCCCACGCCTGGACTATCCGGCAGTTTATTGCTGTGTTCGATGCTGGGAAATACGGGATTTGTGGGATTGGCAATCGTCCCATATTTTGTATCATCAACCGATTTAAGTTGGGCGGTGCTGTACAGCGTTACTCAGAATGTTTTTGGTACTTATGGCTTAGGAGTATTAGTTTCTAGCTACTATGGTCGTCAAGGCACTGCCAAGAATAATTGGTGGGTGCAGTTGAAAGATCTCTGCTCTGTGCCCTCTCTCTGGGGCTTTGCCCTGGGTTCGCTGACGCGGATGATCCCATTCCCAGAATTTGTTGAATCAAGCCTTCACGCCTCGATTTGGGTGGTGATTCCAGGCGCATTTATTTTGATGGGAATTCGGCTAAGTCAGATTCAGGGTTGGCAAAGTCTCAAGCTGGCTCTATTACCAGCAATCCTCAAGACGATCGTGATGCCAACCATTGTGGGAGTCACGATTACGATGATGGGAATGAGTGGCGATCCTCGGTTGGGATTGGTGCTAATGTCGGGGATGCCTTGCGCTTTTGCCGGATTGATTCTGGCGGAGGAGTATCACCTCGATGGAAACCTCGTAGCTAGTAGTATTATTGTTAGTACGCTGATTTTTCTGGTGATGATTCCAGTTTGGCTGTATTTTTATTGACACAGAAGCCACGCTTGAATCAATTAGTGTGGGTATATTCGGTATATTTGTCGATTCGGTAGGCCTACTAATTTTGGTAGAGTGACTGACGACCTCAAAATTCAGTCAGAACTTACCAGCGCAAGTAAAATGTTGGTTAGTCTATTACTTTTAAAATATTTATGACTAAGACACAAACTAGCGATTTAGCAACTATTCCACAGATGAACTCCAATACTGTTGCCGCAACAGAGCTACGTCCGTGGGGATCCTTTACGATTTTAGAAGAAGGGAAAGGACATAAAATCAAGCGGATCGAAGTTAAGCCAGGACATCGCTTGAGTCTCCAAATGCACCACCATCGCAGTGAGCACTGGATTGTGATTTATGGCACGGCGAAGGTGACATGCAATGGTAAGGAAGAGATCTTGCATAACAATCAGTCTACCTATGTCCCCGTAGGTGCCCAGCATCGGCTCGAAAATCCAGGTGTGATTCCGCTGGTGATCATTGAAGTTCAGAATGGCGAGTATCTGGGCGAAGATGATATCGTGCGATATGAAGATGACTACGCCAGAAATTCAGATTAATAAACGATGATTGAAATTAGTAAAGCGGCGATTGCCGAGATTGTGAGAATGCAGACAGTCCGCGAACAAAATGCTAGCAAATTCCGAATTGGGTTTGCTAGTGGTGGTTGTAATGACTTTCACTACACGATCAATTTGGTAGATTCAACCTCAGAGCGGGATCGAGTCTATGAGGTCAATGGTATTTCGGTCTCGATCGATCTTCAACAGCTAGCATATTTAGATAACCTGAAGCTGGACTACTCCGAAGATCTGATGGGCGGCGGTTTCCGCTTTCAAAATCCCCTCGCAACTAGTGTCTGTGGTTGTGGCAATTCTTTTTCGATGGTAGACGTGATCCCAGATTCAGAACGCTGGCAATTGCCGACTTAGTGGATGGTGAATGGTGTTATTCACCGATTAGATAGTCGATAAATTGTCTTGCAGTGCGTCCAGAGCGTCCGTTGTGTCTGGTTGCCCACTGGAGGGCGCGGTATTCTAAATCATCGCGGGTTATGGATAGTTTTGCTTCTGCCGCTAGGTGATGGACTATTTCCAGGTATTTGGGTTGATCCGCAGGTTCAAAGGTGAGAGTGATCCCAAATCGATCGACAAAAGATAACTTTTCCTGGACTGTATCCCACATCTGAATCTCGCCTGCATCTTGGGGTCTGGGACGATCTGCGAAGTATTCTCGCACCAAGTGACGACGATTGGATGTTGCATAAACGACCACATTATTTGGTCGGGCGGTGACACTACCTTCGAGGACTACTTTTAGGGCCTTGAAATTTTCATCATCTTCTTCAAACGAAAGATCGTCGATAAAAATGATA
>JANNBD010000204.1:0-3043 GCA_031385105.1 Chamaesiphon sp. OTE_78_metabat_374 | reverse complement strand
CAAACTTAGAAGAACTCATAGCCTATTTTAATATCTACCCACAATCACTAATTTAGAATGCAATTAATCAATCTTGTCGGACATATGGCAGCAATATTGACAACAGACCATTCACAGCCGAAGTAAAAAGACTTTAAACTGTTACGTCTCTGTACTAATCGATCGATATTAACACTCTAAATATTGATATTACTAAATCGAAAACTGTCTGTGGGCATTGCCCACCCTACTATTGGGCAATGCATAGCGAATATGCGGTTTTAGATATTCCTGAGTATTGGATTGTCGATCCAATCGATCGCAAAGTGACTGTTTGTATGCTCAAGGATGGAGCCTATAGTGACGAGGTATTTATCGGTGATATTACTATTGCTTCGCTGACGTTTCCAGAGCTAGGATTGAAAGTATCAGACATTCTGAATGCCAGCCGATAAATTTTGTGGGTCAGAGTTCTGTCTGTTATATTGAAGATACACTAACTTCAACACCTCTGTTGTTTAGGGAAGCTTCATGGACATCACAACCACCTTAAATCAAATTGTTACATTAGATATCCAGGATCGAATTCGGCTGGTACAAGGCATCTTGGATAGTATTGCAGCGGAACAGGTTGACCCCGATTTTACTGAATCACAACAGCGGGAACTCGATCGACGAATTGATGATTATGAAGCAAATCCTGATGAGGTAATGACTTGGGCAGAAGTTAAAGCCTGGATTGAGGCACGAGCATGAATTATGTATTGGTATTTGATGATGCGTATAGCTGGTATGAAAGTCAGCAACTAGGGCTAGATGATGATTTTTTAGAAACCCAATATTTCTGGGGTATTGGTGTGCGAGTTGGGTTTCGCATCCGCTCAACCCAACCTACGGCTTTTTGGGATTAATTAATGCTTGCAAACTTCACGGATAGATTCTAACCCAACACGATCGCATTTTCCAACACTCTGATTTAAACCTCTGTCTATTTGCTATTCATGAATGTAGAAATGATGAATTAATTATCAGCCTCAAAGATTGGGGCTAGATCGCGGGCACCGTGAAGAACGCGGACGACCTGAATACAGGACGGCATAACGATATAGAAAACAACATAACGACCGATTGGAAAACTTCTCATGTTTTCTGCTAATTCACCACGCGCTCTTCCAAGATTAGGCTGTTCTGCTAGAAGTTGCAGTTTTCGATCGATCAGATCAATGAACAGATCTGCCTGTTCTTCGCTGTCATCGGCGATGTAATCCCAAATTTCGGCAAGATCGTGTGCTGCACGAGAAAGTTTAATAATTTCAGCCATTCGTTAAGCATCTGTAGCCTTGTCACTGTTACGGGCTGCTCTGCGTTGGCGACCCGCTTGTTTAATCTCTTCTGCATTCCAAGGAGTCGGATTGCCGCTTTCTAGCCCATTCTCAATGTCTTGCCGAAGCTGCTCTAGCTTAACTGCTTGCAAACGGTCTTGTGCATCCATCAACCGTAAAGCTTCACGGACAACCTCACTCACGCTGTTATAAAGTCCCCCTGATACTTTCTGCCGCACCATCTCTTCGAGTTGGGGAGTCAAACTAACGTTGATTGTCATGGGATAGCCTTATTACGATTTACACCTTAATTATGGCAATAATTGTCAATCATTGCCATAATTCATGGCTTTATTCGTTTACTCTAGGATATTGGTGTGAGAGTTGGGTTGTCTCTTGACAGCAATTGTAGGTTGGGTTGAAGAATGAAACCCAACATTTCCAGGATGTTAGTGTGTTAGTTGGGTTTCGCTATCGCTCAACCCAACCTACGGATTTTCGAGGTTGCTTAATGCTTGCAAACTTCACGGATGGATTCTAAGCCAACACGATAACAAAAGTCACCAAAACCTTCACCAGATTTGCGATCCTTTTTGAAGTATTCAAACATCGGTGTAAAGAAGGTTTCTAGATCGTCGATGTGCATCCGATCGGTGTATACCTGCGCTAGGCGAGTCTGAGCGGGGCATCCAGCCAACCAGACTTGATAGCTTTCGGAAAAACTACCCACAAAGCCGACTTCCGCCATGTAGGGACGGGCACAACCATTGGGGCAGCCAGTCATGCGGATCACGAATTCCTCGTCAGGTAAGCCTAGTTTGGTCAGGAGGACGCGGAATCGATCGTTGACGCTAGGGGAGATGCGCTCGGATTCGGTGACGGCTAGACCGCAAGTAGGTAAGGCTGGGCACGCCATCGACAGGCGGACGAGTCCATCGATGTTGAGCGGATCTGGTTCGACTCCGTTGTCGAGTAAGATTTGGTGGATTTTAGCTTTGTCGGCTGGATCGATATCGTAAATCAGCACGTTCTGATGGGGGGTAACGCGCATCGGGATTTGATATGTTTCGATGATTTCGCGGAGAGCTGTGCGTAGTTTGAAATCACCTTCATCTTTGATCCGTCCATTGACAACTGAGAGACCCAAGAAGACTTTGCCATCGCCTTGTTCGTGCCAGCCTAAGAAATCGAGATACTTGAAATCAATGGTTTTGTGCAGTGGTGCGATTTTCTTGCCGAAATATTCTTCGACTTTGGCAGTGAATTTAGCTACGCCCCAATCGTGAATTAGGTACTTCATCCGCGCGTGACGGCGGTTGGTGCGATCGCCATAGTCCCGCTGAGTTGATACAATTGCTTTAACTAGATCGTAGATATCGTCTTTAACTACATAGCCGATCGGATCGGCAATTCTAGCAAATGTTTCTTCTTTATTGTGGGTGCGTCCTAAGCCGCCACCAGCGTAAATATTAAAGCCAATTACTTCACCTTTGTCGTCAGAAATCAATACTAATCCTAAATCTTGGGAGTAGATATCGATCGAGTTATCACCTGGCACTGTGACGGCAATTTTGAACTTACGGGGCAGGTATTGGGTGCCGTAAATTGGTTCTTCGCCTTCAGCAAACAAGGTGTGGTTGAGGTTTTGTTTGAGAGCGGCTTTGGACGCACCCACAATAAAGAAGAAACATTTGCTAGAATTGCCGATCCGATCGGCTATGTAGTTAAAGACGATATCTACG
>JANNBD010000189.1:0-11335 GCA_031385105.1 Chamaesiphon sp. OTE_78_metabat_374 | reverse complement strand
GCCGTGTTGGTCGATCCCGTCATCGAACAGGTCGATCGCGATGTTAAATGGCTCAAAGAGTTGGGGCATCTACAAGTTTGATCTGATTTTCGACACTATTATTAAGTTGAATCGGGGAATTTTGAGTTGTCATAAGATAATTATGCTGAGAATATTTTGGTTAAACTTTAGCCATTCTGCCGCACCGCTCATTTGCTGGGACAGCTTCGGCGATCTTTTTAGGATTGGGGAGATCGAGATTGTGCATAAATTCAATAAACTGCTCGCGATTGCGTCCGACAAACCGAGGATTCCACTGTTTCTCTTCGGCGATCGTCGAAACCGTATTACCTCTGTAGTCATGCCCTGGATAAACCAGTGTTTCATCGGGCAAGGTAAACAGGTGCTGAGTCACTCGATCGTATAAAGTCCCCGCATCGCCACTCTGAAAGTCGGTGCGACCACAGCCGCGAATCAGTAAGGCATCGCCTGTGATCAAATGCGTTCCATTGACTAGATACGCCATGTGACTATCGGTGTGCCCTGGAGTCGCGATCTCCTGAATTTCAATCGCGCCCACCCGCAACACTTCACCATCTGTCACAAATCGATTGGCACAAGCAACGTGAGCATGTTCGGGCACGATCCCTTCACAACCCGTCAGTTCCCGCAGCTTGCTAGTCCCCGTAATGTGATCGGCGTGAATGTGAGTTTCTAGACAAAATTTCAAGGTCAGACCCAACTCTTTGAGCCATTTAACATCGCGATCGACCTGTTCGATGACGGGATCGACCAACACGGCTTCTTTGGTTGCTAGATCGGCAATTAGATAGGTATAGGTGCCAGTCTCTGAATCGAGCAGTTGACGAAATAACATCAGATCTCAACTCCTGTAAAGTTTACAAGTGGACGAATCAATGTAAAACTATATTCTCATATAGTAATATAGTTTTACAATATTTGCTAGAGGGTTAAATAGTTGTTTGACAGTCGATCGTTCTCAGTCTACGGAAACAAGTTGAGGAACCTGTGATGATGCCCACCACTTTCTAGCTGGGCTGACGCAATATTTCTAGGCTCCGCAACTGCTGGTTTTGCTGTTGAGCCTGATGCACAAGTGAATCGTAAACCAGATCGCATAATCCAAATAGGATCGGATTATCGATGCGGTAGTAGACGCAGACTCCTACTTGTTCGCGGGCAACGATCCCAGCCTGGGTGAGGATTTTTAAGTGCTTGGAAACATTCGCCTGTCCCAACTCCGTTGCCTCAATAATCTCGGTAACATTTTTCGCCCCAGACTTCAGGCAGCAGACTATTTGCAACCGACTGACTTCTGACAATACCTTGAAAAATTCTGCCATCAAGCTCAGTGCTGCTGGGGAAAGCTCTAAAATTTCACCGTTATCGAATGGAACGGATGTAGTCGTTGCGGCAGTATCTACGGATCTCTCGATCTTTTTGCCAGCCATAGGATGTGAAAAATCTCTGGAATAATATCTTACCTACCATTATATTCCTATATAGTCAGATATTCGTGTAATAAGGGAGTTAGAGAAGATCGTCCTCACGAGTTTCTCAACTGGTCATACTCTCAAGTTAGCTAGTACGTTAATAGTGGTGTTTTGCCAAATTGGGTTGGTGATGCCAACTGCTTTAAGATGAAGTCAGCAACATCGGCGCGCGAGATTTTCCCAGCCGTAACACCAGACAAATTGTCGATAACCCGATATTTTCCGGTGCGGGGGTCATCGGTCAAGAATCCTGGACGAACGATTATCCACTCTACATTACTAGCCTTGACGAGCGATTCCGCGCGATCCTTGTCTGCATAATTGGTTGCCAGCAACAGCGGATTGAGAATGCGATCGTAAAAAAAGCCACCATGACCCTTACTATCACCAGCACCAATACCAGTAACGAGGATTAGTTTTTGGTTCGATCCTGTTTCGATCGCGTTCAGGATATTTTGAGTTCCGCGCGAGAAGACATCGACGGGTTTTCTAGTCGGTGGAATACCGATACAAACGCAAATTGCCTCCTGTCCGGCGACCGCCTCAGCCACGGAGGATGGGTTGAGAATATCGCCTGTGACGACCTTTAACCCAGTGATGCTGGCGTTCAACTTGGCGGGATCTCGCACTAAAGCAGTGACTTCATTCCCTTCTTCAATGGCCGCTTTTAACAGCTCGGCACCTATTCCTCGCGATGCTCCAATAATGGCAATTCTCATATTAGACCTCCTACATGAATTAATTGTTTGTCCGAGTTTCCAATTCGATCGGTTTTGATTCTGGCTTTGTAACAATTTCTGATTCGATAATCGCGTAGGGTGGGCACTGCCCACCAGCTAGGATTTCAGCGATTTCTATCTAATAAATATTTGAAACTAGCTACTTAAATCGTCATTTCTTAGTGTTAATCCGATTATCAGATCGAGTCTGTTTATAGGCTAAAGGAATACTATGCGAAACTTGTGAGGAGTATCCAAAAGCTACCGCTAAATAGGTATGGTCAAGAGACTATTTCCTTGCATCGTCCGCCATCAACTCAACTTACTCGCGATCGGATAGGTTATTTTTTCCTTCTAATACGTCCTCTTGTACGATCTGCTTTATTCTGTCCGGCTCCTCAAACATCGGACTGTGAGCAGAGTGCTCAAAAGTATAAAACCCCTTGAGTGGTGCTTGCAGTTCATCGAGATACGCTTTGGCTAACGGGTAGGAGACAGTGTAATCGTACTTACCGTGAAAGAAGTAGACTGGCAATTCAAGCTTTTGAATTTGTTTCGTTAGATCCGTGGCGATCATCTTGTCCCACAGCATCTTGTCAGATGAAAACTTCCCCCGCCAGAGGGCAAGCTTCTCGCCCAAAGTGTATTGTCTGAATAGCCAAGATGCCAGGAAGACACCGATCATCACCGATTTCATATCGTGGGTGGTGCCAACGCCAAGGTCGTGCATGGCACTGTCACGCACCTTCATGTAAGCAGCGGGCAGCGGGACTGACATCGTGGGCGGCGCAGCTTCTAGTTGCTTCACCATTCTGGCATTGCCCATGTCTTTGTACCGCCCTAGCATATATTCATACGACAGCATTTCAGACTTGAGTTGATAGGACATCTGCCCAACTCCGATATAGGCGTAGAATAATTCGGGCGCACGGACAGATGCCTGTATTCCGATTAGGCTCCCGCCTGAGTGAGCCATCATGTAGATCTTGTCTTGGTGGAAACGGCTCCGGAGGTAATTCGTCACCGCCAATGTATCAGCTATTGACTGCTCCACTGTCCAGGTCTGTGGTGGCACATTAGCACTGTAGGAAAGTCCTGCATTCCGGCGATCCCACCAACAGACGGTAAAGTATTGCTCCATGCCCGTCGGGTAGTTCTGGGTCAGGAAGTATTCAGGCATCGCAGTACCGCCATGAAGAAATAGCAGTAACGGATTGCTAACATTTTTGCCGATGATGAACATTCCTTGCCGTACACCATTGATGTTCACCTGCATCTTCTCTGAAATGCTGCCCGCAAGTGTGCGACCCTGTTCGTCAAGGAAAGGTTTGACCTTGCCAGGGCTGACCGCAAGCAGCAAGCCAAAAAGGATGACCATGACTCCCAAGAGGATGCTTACTACGATCGATACTATTAGTCCCGCCGTTCCAATTCCTGCCATGATGAGTTCTCCCAATCTGTAATTAAGAAGCCTCTGCACCCAAGTTTAAAGGCGTACTTTAAAAATTTCTAGCTCGATCGAGTGAAACTATTCACTCTATGAAAAACTCTGTTGATGATAGACGAGGGCATGTATTGTATGGAAAACAACAAAATTTGCCCAATGCTTTCGATATTCACTATTACATCTGGGATACCTCGATTGAATCGATCTGGTGTCAATGCATTAGGGAGAAAGCTCATTAGGGTCAGACTAAAGAACATGGGTGGAAATGTCAGCCAAATACCATTCTTGATGATGTCAGTTGTAGTGATTTTCACGATCGAATCTATGTGGCTGTTCATTATCCTGAAGAACATCATGGTATGCCAATTGAAGAAGGTTAGTTTCTGTTAACAACATTTTCAGATCTAAATACCGCCGTTAAAATCTATGCGACTAGATTTCAGTTAGAAGAGATGTTTCGTGACTTCAAATTATACGGTTTTAATCTTGAACTAACTCAGCTTAACGGATCTAGATTTGATGGTTGGTTCTTACTATTAACATTAGTTTATAGTGTGATGGCATTTGATGGCATTTGCACTACTGAAACCTTGTGATGTGTTAACTATTCAAGGAATTGCTCAGATTTTGCCTCAGCCGTAACTTTCAAAAACACTAGTGGGTTTGACTTAATCCAAGCAGATCGAGGATTGTGGCTGTGTGAATGTCGATTTAGAGCAACTGAATTACAAGCGTCGAACAAGAGGCGTGATGTAAAACATAATTGCTGGTGCTACCTAGCCAGATTTCACTCAACATCGATTTCTGATTGCGTCCCATCACGATTATCGTTCCGATAGGCTCCGCCAACGCATCCGCCGACCACTCGATGTTAACGGACTTAGGACATGCAAAAGTAGCACTTTGGCACCTAGTTTTTCGGCTAAAGTCAATCCAGATTCTAAGACTATTTGGGATTCGCCAGAGTTACCGATCGCGATTAATATTTTCTCAAACATTTTGGCTATTTCTGATTAATAGTGTCAAGGTTAATCTCTCGCAACTGTCGCGTAAATCTAGCTTGCGAGTGTTGATAACTGAATTATGCTCACCGAGCAACCTGCATAATGTCAGGCATAATTGCTAATACTACTGAAAAATTGATTGTGACCACTCAACAACCAACCTAATTTCATACTAATCTCATCGATCGTCATATTAATTTCAATACAACTGAAAAATTAATATGACTGTTAAATACTCACAACTTCCTCATATTCATTTGGTTCAATGACTATGGGTGAAGTCAAAGTTAATCTAAATTTTTTGACAACTGAATCACCTCTCATACACCGCCAGAGCTTAATTTTAGAGCAATTGACTTGAATAAAAATTCGTATTTATATGTGCTCTACCCCAATCTTCTGTCGAAATTGTCGCTTTTTTCAACCTGATGGTCGCGCGCAGGGTCGATGCGATAAAATGAACGTCAGAGTCAGAGGTGAATGGAAAGCTTGCCAACTTGCGTTGTTAGCATTTTTTGAACTAGGGTAATCTGTGCGATGAGAGTTGCAGATTTTTGCGACTTCATTAAAATTCTCTAGGTTTTTGCTTCGGGCGAGGAATTAATCGATCGCCACTCCAGCATTTAGGACTGGGATTTTTTGAATTGAGATCTAATTCATCCCAGTTGACTTTTATCTGCGTAATCCCCGCCAAACTATTGTCATAAATCCACTCAGCACCGTGGGTTTTAGTTAATAACCGAACACATCCATGCGAAGCGGGATAGGGTGGAACTGTGTAGGAGTGAAAGGCAATTTCTCGATCCCAATGAAACCAAGTGACAAATTTTGCCTCTGGATATTTGCTCAGAGCGCAATTGTAACCTTGCACTAGATAAGTCGGTGGAGATAGCGGCGTACAGTGAGAACTTGGCTTTTGACTCTGGGGAATCGAACGACAATCTAGAGCACAATTCCCCGCGCCAGGAGAAGCATTAAATTGAATTGGCAGAGTTTCGATGCTTAAATCTTCGTTAGCCCAGTTTAACGTCACAGTACTATAGGTATTGCGATGGAGATGGACTTGAATATCTCTGATGTAGGTACCAGTAGTGTTTCCAGTAAAGCCGCTGCTGCGCTGGCTAGCAGACTGTTTGCGACCGCATAATCCCCACTTAGAACCCTGAGTGACGCGCGGTTTTTTTACTGGTGATACAGGTGTTGGAGTTGGTTGCATTTCCGGTAATGGCGCAAGTTCGGGTGCTTGAGCTAGCAGTGTGGAGTCAAACATCTGTGAAGCGATCGCCATTAACCCCAAAATCGGTTTTAAGATTGACATTTTTCAAAATTTCACTCGCTGATAAAACATATGTTTTACGCCTTCGGAGCGGAATATCGATCGCTTTAGGGATATGTCCATCGTAAATTCCCCCTAAAATTAATTGAACGGGAAAAGATTCGCCAGTTAATAATGGCTTGTCTGTGGAAAGGTTGATGATGCCATCGGCAAGTACTCGTTGGCGTTAGCCTGCGGTCGGCACGGCAACCGCAGGCTAACGCCAATTGCAATAGCTTCTCCCATCGCCTAAAATCCACAGACTGTTAATACCTGCACAGCCGATCTCGATCGAGATCGGCTGTGCACTAACACAATTGGTGAATCTACGATTACTACGGCAGCGGAGACCAGTTTACGGTGAGATGGTTGTCCACTGCGGTTATACCTGGCTCTGACCAAGCGACTCGTTCGGCCTCCTCAAGCTCGTGATAATTCCGAACTTTGCCACCGAGTATTACCTTGTTGCCGGAAATCTCGACGTGGATGTGTTTGGCATCCAACACCGCACTGCGTTGGAATGCTGATTGAATATCTGTTACGACTGTTGCTTTTGTCACCTTGTGCAAGATTGAGATCGAATTAAATACCCCCTTAACACCTGCTAGTTGCTTGATCAGATCTCCGGCGATGTTCTTCTGATACCACCACTCCACCTCGCCTTCTAGAGTAACCCAGCCATTGCGGACTGTTGCCAGAACTGCTCCTGCGGGGATACTGGTAGACCAGTTAATTTGACTGACGACGGCTGCGGCAATGTCTGAATCTGTCCGATGGTGTGAAGTTGGTAATTGGACTTCGATGTCATCGGCAATTGCCTTCACCCCGGCAACCCGTTTAGCTGCTTGCACGGCTTCCCGTTTCTCGTGATAGCTAGTAGCATAGCCATTGAGTGTTACCGTTCCTTTTTTGACCACAACGCCGATGTCAGAGGCTTTGACGCTTGGCTCATATTTAAGTTCAAACAGCACATCATTCTGTAATTCCGTATCGGTTTTTTCAATGGTAGTTTGCATGATACTTACGTTTTGTTAGTTATCTTAAAAAAACTTAAAGATTCTCAGCAAGACTCAGCAATATTGATATTGCGGTAGTTTACCGAGGTTGTAACTTAATCAAGGTTGGTATCCCTGTCGCGTCACGAATCTGCACCGCTAGCATGATACCGTTGGCATCTTGTCCGGTTAATACCTCTTTTGGATCATCGACAGTATGAGCGTAAGTTACTTCATCTTTACCAGTCTCGATTGTCAATTTATTGCCATGTTTAGGCGGATCGTATACCATCGCCATCAAAGGTGCATTCTGAATCAGTTCTAAGTCACCGAGTTCCGCCCCCAGGATTTCAATTGATATATGTCGTCCGCGATTACCATCAGAAAACTGGTCGAAAAACTCTAGCCACCGATCTTCTGGAATAGATTTATTGATGTCAATCTTATTCATAATAGGATTCCTGCTAATGCTAATAAATCTTGTAAGAATATGATGTCAAACAGATATTCTGTCGTTAGATATTTAGCTGCAATCTGTTCGTTCAATACATTTAAAGTGTTTCTTACACTTCCTATCTTAAATTGAAGATGTGAGGAACTTGTGAAGGAAAAACTTCTTCAATCTCTAATGGATTCTAGATTGGAAAGTGTTCTCTGCTCCTCACAAGTTTCTCACAGTATTCTTGTAGCTTAAAAATAACAAAGCTATTAGGTAAAGTTTGGAAAACTAATATGAAACAAATCGCAACTGGAATAGTAACAATCGCAGCATTACTAATTAGCGGTACGACAACAGCAATTGGTGAGACGATCGCTCAAGGAATGCCTCATCATGGTGGTGGGCAGGGCGGAATGGGGATGAGAATGATGTCTGGATCACAGGGCGATCGCAACTTTATCGAAATGATGATTCTCCATCATGATGGAGCGGTCAAAATGGCAGATATCATGCTCAAGCGTACCAAACGTCCCGAACTCCGCCAACTGGCGACAGCGATTAAGCGCGACCAAACTCGCGAAATCGGTCAGATGAAAACTTGGTACCAACAATGGTACAAAACCAGTGTGCCCTCTACTCCAAAATCGGGTGGGATGGGGATGATGAATGGTGGTGGGATGGCAAATATGATGACAGCCCAAGTCCAAAAGTTATCAACTGCGACCGATAGCAACCGAGTGTTTTTAGAAGAGATGATTCCCCACCATAAAATGGCATTGATGATGACCGCTCATATTGTCGATAGCGATCGACCCGAAATCCGCACTCTAGCTAAAAATATTATGCAAACCCAAACTGCGGAAATCGAGCAGATGCGCCAATGGTACAACACTTGGTATCGTCAATAATCACGACCGCCAAGGCAATCGCTACTCTAAATACTCCCGCACATTGTATTGGATATCTTTTAACGTGAACCTTCCATCAGCGAAATCTCATTGATCGAGCTTAAAGTTCGATCGGCGAGATAATCACAACGGTTGGAGAGACGAGATCTTCGATTTATTTAACTTCGACCTTGACAACTTTTTTCTTCTCTTCCGTTGATTTAGGGAGATCGAGCGTCAAGATTCCATTTTTATATTCAGCCTGAGCTGCATCAGTTTTTACCTGTACGGGCAAAGGAATGATGCGTTCAAACTTGCCGTAGCGAAACTCAGATCGAACTGCGCCTTTTTCCTCAGTTTTGGTTTCGGATTTGCGTTCGCCACTGATAGATACGGATTGTTCGCTAACTTGAATATCCAGATCTTTGGCTTCTAAACCAGGAATTTCAAGTTTGAGATGAATTGCTGCTGGGGTATCTTCTAGCTCTGCCGAAGGCATAAATGCCATAAATTCAGAATCCCCATTACCACCAGGCGATAGCTGATGAAACAGTCGATTCATCTCTGCTTGGAGGGTATCGATTACCTCCGGTACGCTATGCGAACGTGGGTAAAGTTTCCCCGTGAGTAATATCGCGGAAAGGTCGCCATTGAATAATTGCCATCTTAACATGCTCCAATATTAAGAACTTAAAACTGATGTTCGCTTGGCTACTGTTGGTGTTTGCTCTTCGAGAATCGATCGGCACATCGTAGCTATTGTTACCTAAATTAGTAAAGTAGCTTTGTCACCTTGGCTATTAACAGCAACTAAGCTACTCAACTATAGATTAGTAATCCTTTGTGAGAAACTCGTGAGGATTTGAAACTGGATATTGTTAGTCTTAGTGCCAAATTTGAACTATTTAAACAGATCGAGCTTTCCTCACGAGTTCCTCATGCTTTTGCACTAGCCTGAGAAATAATAGATGTTTTGTCATTCACGCAAGGTCTGTTGACTTATTCTTACCAAGTCGATCGATCGGATCTTATATAGGTTACAAGGAGGCTAAAATTCATGAAATTGCCACAATTGATTCTGGCTTTTATCGCCACCATTTGCCTAATCTTTGCAGGTAATGCGCTGGCGCAGACTGATATTAATATCAATAATACCAACCTAATTCGCTTTGGTGGGAGTGTGACAGTACCGGAGAACCAGGTGGTTGAAAATGCCCATGCTTTTGGTGGGAGTGTAACGGTATCGCCGAATGCTAAAGTTTTGGATACCGCAATTGCCTTTGGCGGAGATATCATTCTCAAACAAGGCGCGCGGGTAGATGGCGATGCTTATTCCTTTGGCGGCAAAATCGTCCAAGAGTCAGACGCAACTATTGGGGGTGAACGTGCTACCTTCAACGACAGACATGGTATGATGTCTGACTCCTACGGGAGACACCGCTTTTTCCCTTGGTATTTTTTCAATGCGATGTTCAGAATTAGTTCGGCTGTAGTTGCGGCGATCCTTGGACTGATTATCTTACAAACCAGCCCTCAGTTCCTCCCCGATTTGGCAGCAAAATTGCGTCAATCGCCTGGTTTGATTGCGTTGTGGGGACTGGGAGCGATCGTCTCGATTGTATTTGCGATCGTGTTTTTAGCGATTTCCCTAATTGGGATTCCGCTGATTCCGCTCCTGAGTTTGAGCACTGTTGTAGCTTCGTTAGTCGGTTCGTTAGGGGTGGCTTTATTTGTCGGGCAAAGCATTAACCGCAATGATAAGCTGCAAATCATTCAGCAGTTTTTACTTGGGTTGGCAATTTTAACTGTGCTGACATTACTACCATTTTTGGGTGGATTGGTAGTTTTCTTGATTAATCTATTTGGCTTAGGTGTCATCTTACTGTGGCAATTTAATCGATCTAAACCCCCGTTAGCTGTCTAGAGTTAGAGAAGTTCAAGGTTCAATCTCATTCTAATTAATGGAGCTAATTATGACTGAAACCGTTAATAAAATCGCAGCTATCTCGATCGATGAACTCTGGGAATCCGCCCCCACTGGCGAACAAACATTCGATCCCGCATCGCTTACCCACCTACCCACAGCCGCTCGACTCTATCTCGAACACGCTATTACCCCAGGTGCCAAACTAGCCTCTGCCGTCAGATTATGGATGCACGGCGAGATCAAACTCGGCAAAAAATGGCATTACTTTACAGGTGAAGAAGTAATTTGCTGGCAGCGAGGGATGATTTGGCGAGCGACAACTTGGATGCAGGGTTTACCAATTTGGGGATCGGACAAAGTAGTCGATGGCATGAGTGATGTGCAGTGGAAAATGTTGGGGTTATTTCCGGTGATGCAGGCGAGTGGCGCAGATGTCACGCGCTCTGGTGTGGGGCGGATGCAGGGCGAATCTGTTTGGCTGCCGTCGGTGCTGTGCAATCCCGATATTGTCTGGACGGAAATGGATAATGCTCATGTCCGCGCCAATTTTACCGCCCTCGGCGAAGAGGCTGAACTCGTGCTGGGTGTGGATCGATTTGGCGGATTGGAGCGGGTGAAGTTTCTGCGGTGGGGCAATCCTGAAGGTGAGAAACATCACTATGTAGATTTTGGGGGAGTAGTTGAGGCAGAACAGACTTTTGGAGATTACACGATTCCGACTCAGTTGCGGTTGGGTTGGTTTTTTGATAGCGAACGGTTTGAGTCAGAGGGTGAATTTTTCCGCTGCACGATCGATAATGCCATTTATCGATAATCAAAGATTTAACCATTAGTTCTATGGAGTCCTCGGATACCAGGATTACTATGATGAAAAAACTTGTTGTCAATAGAACTGTTCTCAAATTATCACTATTCCTAGCTACAATTATCGGATTGAGTCTTTGGGTTGGAAATTATCCGATTTCAATTCAATCGGACAAATCATCAGCTCCTATCATAACTACTCCAAATACTCAAACTAATAGAGGTCAAGCGCAAGTTTATTGGTTACAGTCTAATCAAAACAAACTAACTCTAGTAGCTAAATCATTACCATTAAATACTGCTGG
>JANNBD010000136.1:0-4125 GCA_031385105.1 Chamaesiphon sp. OTE_78_metabat_374 | reverse complement strand
CAGTTAACAAAATGATGGACGTACCAAAGTCCATCGAGACGGTGGTATTTTGTTTGAGATTGGCGACATCATCAGTTGCCTTCCGGTCGGTATCGACAACTTCGATTTCACTCACAGATCGAATGAAGGTGGTTTTACCCGCACCGACAGTTCCTGTGACCACTAAATTCATAATTTCCATAACTAACCCTTTTTCTTCAGAAAGCCCATTAAATTATTCAAAAACGAAGCAGATACGGGGACATTGGCATTGCCACCATCGACGCAGACGGGTTTTGGTACGTCCATCATTTTGTTAACTGGTGGTTGAGCTGGCTCAACAGAGACCTCATGCACCAGCCCAATCACACTCAACCGAAAGCCAATTTGCTGAACAATAGTGACATCTAGTCCTAGATTTGCAGCGATTTTAGAAATCGGTATTTCCCCTAGAGCTAGCTTCCAGACTTGCAATTCTGAGGTGTCTAGTCTCAGTCCACCGAGATTAGTCGAAAATCTTTGCAATCCACATTCAGGTTCGGGTAGTTTGGTCGTCAATCCATCCCAATTTTTGAGCATTCTCAGCCCCAACAAGGCAACCTCTTGAGCTGTCAGACTCAATCCAGTCATTTCGGCATAAGCCAATGGTGCTTTGGGATTAAAGCTAAACTGACCGCGATGAATTTCAAATAGTTTGCAGGCAGTAGCGATTACTTGGGAATTGAATAGTAAGCTGAGTTGCTCGGTATTGACAGCATTTCGAGATTTGAGGTAGGTGCCCAGTGGTTGAGTTAATAAATTAACCTGGGTTTCTAGCAGCGTCACCTGTTCTGAAGAGAGCCATTTGCGTTTTGCCATCATTGTCAGCAAACCGCGATTGCCCAAACCCGAACCATTTGAAACGGACATGATCCGACCACTTTGGAATGAGATGTAATGGGGGTCTTTGATAAATTGGGATGCACCGATGTCTGGTTCGATCGATAATACACCCGTCTTATTTCCATCCTGCACGAAATGAAAAATTTCGGCTAATGAGTATTCTGATAAATGGCCAGCGAGTGACATTTATAGCTCCAACATATTTAAATTAATTGAGAATTGAGAATTGCGGATGCGCGCTCCTCGGCTTTGCCGAGGGTTTAGCGCACCAAGCAGAGAATTGAGAATTGGGTTGTTGGGGTGGGGTTCAAATCCCCACCCCAACAACAATCCACCTAGCGTAGATTTTTGGATATCCTTAGATCTGCGCTAACACTAGCTTTTAAAACCTAGTTCAGGGCAGCTTTGATTTCAGCAACAGTCCGCTTGACATCGAGCATCAGTAGACCTTGTTTAGCGGCATGGCTAGCCAAAACTAGCAATACAGCATCGTCGCCACAACCCATCAAAATGCCATAACCATCGGTACCTTCTACCATGATTTTTTCGACTGTACCGCGTGCCAATTCTTTACCAATCCGCTCACCGAGGGAGAGCATTGCCGCAGACATTGCTGAAGTCCGCTCTTCGTCCATAGTTCCAGGTAAGCTGGAAGCTAATGGCAATCCATCAGGTGAAACTAGTGCTGCACCTTGAACATCGGAAGTGCCCGATACAAAGTTCTGTAAAATTCCACCGATTGTACTTACGCCCATGATTTTCCTTAATTTATGATTGAGTTAGTTTATGAGATTGGACTAGTTAAATTAGACTAGTTAGAGTTGAAAATTATTCAACAGTAGTGAATTCAAATACGTCATGAGCACCACCACGGAGAACTGATTCAGTATGGATGCCACGCAGTTTTTTGCCAGTAACTTCAGACAGTGCACCCCAAACGGCACCCATTGTGAAGGTACATTTGCGCGGGGAACCATCAGGTTCACCAGCAGAACAGACAGTCTCGGAACAATAAACTTTGATCAAATCGCCTTCTTGAACGATTTTATCCACCGCAGTTAAATGAGTACCGTTGGCACCAACAGCTTCATTTAACTTAGCTGCAATCACAGCTAAATCGTCGGTAGAACCAGACAAGCCCAGGCTTTTTGCTAGATCTTTACCACGAGCGCGTCCAGCCGTAATCAAGGCGATTGCTGTAGCTTTTTCACCCAAAGCTTCTTCCATCCCAGTGATCACTGATTTGAAGCAAACGATGCTGCTAAATTGACCTAACGTTGGACGACTAGAAAGTGAATTAGACATGATAAATAATTCTGGTTAGTTAATAGACGCGAAATTGAACCTACTAGATATCCGCTTATAAACATGCAAAGGCGGCAAGCATTTATCTACGATAATCGGACAGATTATCATGTGATTCACATCTATAGTTCCCCACAGATAGCCATTACTAACAGAAAGTAGATTATTTAATTACAATTGTTCGAGCTTGAACAACCGGAAGCTGTAAACTGTTCCTCTACTCCCGACTCTCTCCAAATGAAACTCCTCTGCATCAGCAACGGACACGGTGAAGATGCGATCGCATTACCCGTCTTACAAGAGTTACGAAAGCTAGCTCCATCTACTGAAATAGTCACATTGCCGATCGTGGGTGTGGGTAAAGCTTATAGTAATCATAATTTGGCGATCGCAGGGCATGTTCAGACACTACCATCGGGGGGATTTAATCAAGATCGTCGCCAGTTGGCACGGGATCTCCAGGGGGGACTGGCGGGACTGACAATCGATCAAATTCAGACAGCGCGGAACTGGAGCAAATCTGGCGGTAAAATTCTGGCGGTGGGCGATATTGTGCCGCTATTATTTGCCTGGTTGAGTGGAGCTGATTATGCCTTTATCGGGACAGCAAAATCAGAGTATTATATTCGGGATAGTCAGGGTCAAATTCTAGCATCCCAGCGAGATTCGATCGAGGTGAAAACCGGATCTTATTATTTTCCGTGGGAACGCTGGTTATTGAGTAGAAGTAGATGCAAGGCAGTGTTTCCCAGGGATCGACTAACTGCTGAAAATCTCAATAAATACCAGATTCCAGCTTTCGATCTGGGGAATCCGATGATGGATGGAGTTTCGTTGGCGGAGCCTCTCCCCTGGAGAATCGATCCAACTTTATCAGTATTCGATCATGCTGGATCGATCGAACATCCGCTCTCTATCACATTACTGCCTGGATCCCGTCCACCGGAAGCTTATGCAAACTGGACACAGATCCTGATCGCCGTAGATAGCTTAATTTCGGTCTTTAACCAGCAAGAAATCATCTGTTTGGCTGCAATTACCCCAACCCTAGATTTAGACATCTTACAAGGCAATTTGGACGACTTGGGATGGTTGCAATCGATCGATCCCGATCCTGAGTTAATTCGGCTCATTGTCGATCGGACAGCGATTTATTATCGACGAGAGCATGCCACGATTGTGATTAGCACTCAGGCTTACTCTCAGTGTATGCACAAAGGTGACTGTGCGATCGCGATGGCAGGCACAGCAACGGAACAATTTATCGGTTTAGGGAAGCCAGCATTTATTATCCCAGGTGCTGGCCCGCAGTTTACCCCCGCATTTGCTGAAGCTCAGACCAGATTGTTGGGCGAGTCGGTGATCTTGGTAAATCAGGCGCAGGATGTGGGGGTGGAGATGCAACGATTATTAGCACAACCCAATCGGTTGAAATCGATCGCGCGGAATGGATTATTACGCATGGGTACACCTGGTGCCGCAAAGAGGATTGCGGAGTGTTTACTAGAGGTAATCAATTAATCAATGTTCAATTGTCATTCATGCAATTCATTTAGATCACACACAGAAAATATTAGTGAAGTGTTTCAGATTAATAGTAATTTTCATCTTGCCGAAAACATTCCAACTACGATCTGTGATAATTGTGGCGAACCGACATTGAGTCGCTCGACGACGGAACATATCAGATTTATGCTGCATGGTAGTTCCCTGCCGATTGAAACAATCTCGATGGATGTTTACGCTTATTAGAACTATGCGAACAAACCAAAAGCTGGTAGCGTCTAGTAAGTATTATTTAGCGATCGAGTGGCTCTTTTGAAACAGCGTTCTAATTATTGGCAACTTCTCCCCTATCTCCATCCCTACTGGCAGACAATTAGTATCGGCTTATTGTGTGTCGTAATTTATAGTCTATTTGCGCCCCTAATGGCATCTTTGGCTGGGGATATTTCCAAG
>JANNBD010000122.1:0-5134 GCA_031385105.1 Chamaesiphon sp. OTE_78_metabat_374 | reverse complement strand
TTTAGCCTCAACATTCCCGCAGGCAAAGTTACCGCGCTAATCGGTCAATCTGGCTGTGGGAAGAGCACTCTGGCGAAGCTAATTACCGGACTATATCCGCTCCAGTCGGGGAATATTAGCTACGGCAAATACAGCCAGTCGGATATTTCCCTCGATTGTTTGCGCCAGCAGGTAGTACTAGTCCCCCAAACGCCTCATTTCTGGAGTCGATCGATCGTCGAAAATTTTCAGTTTAGCAATCCAGAAGTCCCATTTGAAGACGTGATTATGGCGTGTGAAATTGCCTGCGCCGATGAATTTATCCGCGAACTTCCAGATAAATATCAGACGGTTTTAGGTGAATTTGGCGCGAACCTTTCCGGCGGTCAGTTACAACGATTGGCGATCGCCAGATCGATCGTCACCAATCCACCGATCCTGATTTTAGATGAGTCCACAGGTGCCCTCGATCCAGCTTTAGAAGCTGAAGTCCTCGATCGACTCCTCGCCTACCGTCACCGCAAAATCACCATTCTAATCGCCCACCGTCCCTCGGTAATTAGGCGAGCTGACTTATTGGTTTATCTCGATCGAGGTGAGCTGAAACTAGTCGGTTCGCCAGCAGAATTATCGAAAATTGATGGCGATCATTTGAATTTCTTGAATGGTTAGAAGTTGCATGTACACAATAGTAGAAAAGCAAAATACCTAAAGCCTAATCCCTAACCCCCAAAGCCTAAAGTCTAATCCCTAACGCCTATTCCCCAATGAAAGACTTCAAATCCGAAGAAGCTCCAGTTACTAACTTTAATAGAAATAGTAATTTGCTCCCCCTGTCGCGGGAGATTTTGCCAGACAATGGCGATACCGTAATTCCGTTTCCAGAGGAGCCGGATTATGCAGTACTCGAACCAGTTACGCCCACCCAGTTTATTCCTCCAATCAGGCGGTGGGTTAGCATTAGCGGCATAATTCTGGTAAGTAGTTTTGCCGCCGCTATCGGATTAAGTACAATTCTAAAATATAAAGTCACCGTCCAAGCTCCAGCGGCGGTGCGTCCCGTGGGAGAATTGCGCCTAGTTCAATCGACGATGGCAGGCTCGGTATTGAGCATCGCAGTACGGGAAAATCAGGTGGTCAAAAAAGGCGATCCAATTGCTACTGTGAAGGACTTGCGCCTGGAAAATAAACTCCAAACTAAGCTCGATCAATTGGCTGGAGATAGCCGCAAAGCCAAGCAACAGCTCCAAGCGATCGACGCTCAAATCAGTGCAAGCGATCGCCAAAACGTCGCTGAGATCGATCGCACCAATCGATCGATCGCCGGAATTGAATCCGAACTCAGTCGCTCCCAGCGAGATTATCGCGACAAGCGGATTACCACCCAAGCCGAAGTCGCCGAAGCCGAAGCCAACTGGAAAGCCGCCCGTCGCGAACAGCAAGCCGCCGAGCTGGAGCTAAAAGTCACTGAGGCTAACCTCAAATCGACTCAGGCCAGCTATCAGTCAGCTTTTGCCAGATCCCAACGCTACAAAAATGCGGGCACTGCTGGGGCGATTTCGACCAACCTGCTGGAAGAAGCTAGACTCACCACCGAACAACAGGCTCAAGCGATCGTCGCCCAACAAGCCACCATCCTCAAACAACAGCAAATCGTCGCCCGCAATAGCGAAGCAGTCGTCGCCGCCGCTACCAGAATCCAGAGTACCCAAGCCGCCCTCAACCCCAGTAAATCTGACTCGATCTCGATCGTCCAAAAAATCGCTGGCGAACAAGCTAGTGGTAAAGCCGCAGTCGCCCGTCTCCAGCAAGATCGACTCAAATTGCTCCAGCAGCGCGTCGAAGTCGCCAATCAGATTGCCACCAACGATCGAGACATCGCCGAAATCACCACCGAACTCAAACCCATCCCTGTCCTCGCCCCTGTCTCTGGCACAATTCAAGAACTTAGCCTCCGCAACAATCTCCAGGTTGTCCAGATCGGCGATCGACTAGCCCAAATTATCCCCACTGGCACACCCCTAAATATCAAAGCACTTGTAGCCATTTCCGACATCAGCAACGTCAAAGTCGGTCAAACAGTCCAAATGCGCGTATCCGCCTGCCCCTATACCGATTACGGCGTAGCAGCAGGCACCGTCACCGAGATTTCTGCCGATGCCAAATCGATTGAAAGAAATCCCGCTCAACAGTCCCAAACCTCGGCAAATAGCGGTTATGAGGTCACAGTTAAACCAACCAATCTTACATTAAAGCGAGGGCGCAACACCTGCCAGATTCGAGCAGGTATGGATGGACGCGCCGACATCATTTCCAAAGAAGAAACCGTCTGGCAATTTATGCTCAAAAAAGCACGATTGTTGACTATTTAGGAGTTGGGAGTTGAGAGATAACGGAGCACAGAACCCCGATAGCACAAGCCACCCAATCCTGAAAATCCTGCTTGGTGCGCTAAACCTTCGGGGAACCCGAAGAACGCGCATCCGCAAAATCCTCTAAATCCTGATTAAGCGCGGATTAATAAGACAACAGCATAAGCACAAATCCCCTCCTCTCTCCCCGTCGCATCCAATTTCTCATTGGTAGTCGCCTTCACCCCGACTCGATCTGGATCCACTTGCAGTGCAGCGGCTAATCGATCGCGCATCGCACTAATATGGGGCTTGAGCTTCGGACGTTCGGCGACGACAACTGTATCAAGATTGCCAATCTGCCAACCGCGATCGAGAATTAATTGATTAACTTGTTTTAATAATTCAATACTATCTGCACCCGCCCATTTCTCGTCCGTGGGTGGGAAATATAGACCGATATCCCCCAAACTCAACGCCCCCAGCATTGCGTCCATAATCGCATGAGTCAGCACATCCGCGTCACTATGCCCCAATAATCCCAACTCATGCTCGATCCTTACGCCACCTAAAATCAGCGGGCGATTTGCCACGAGTTGATGAATGTCGTAACCATTACCGATCCTGATATTCATGAAGATGTGAGAAAATAGCTAATATCCGATCGTATCGCATCGATTGCCAGATCTAACATACGAAATCGAATAACATTATTCTAAAATCTAGATTGATGGATACACAGACAAAAATCGCAGCAGATATTAACGATACAATCAGGACTCAATTAAAGCGGTTAGAGGTCGAAAAGCAGATTATCATCCTTTACGCTTGCGAATCTGGAAGTCGAGCGTGGGGATTTCCCTCGCCAGATAGTGATTATGATGTGCGATTTGTTTATCTACGTCCTTTAGAATGGTACTTGTCGATTGATAGTCATCGAGATACGATCGATTTACCAGTGAATTCATTGCTGGATATCAATGGTTGGGATCTGCGGAAGACACTTAAATTATTCAAAGGCTCGAATTCTGTTATTTATGAATGGCTCCAATCACCGATAATTTATCAAATAAATGGTGCTTTTAATCGAGAATTACTAGATTTGGCAAATAGTTATTATGATCCTCGTGCCGGGATCTATCATTATCTCAATGCAGCTAACAATTGCTATCGAGAATATCTCCAATCTGATCTTGTGAAATTGAAAAAATATTTTTACGCACTTCGGCCAATTCTGGCAGCTAAATGGATTATCCAGCATCAGACATTTCCGCCAATGGTACTTACTGAATTACTAAAATTAGTCGAAGATCAGCAGCATCTTATCACAGCGGTAGATGAGATGCTAGCGATAAAAGCAACAGCCGCTGAATCTCAAATGATTCCAGTCAATTTAACTATCAATAATTTTATTAAGACAGAAATTGAAAAGTGTGGTCAGGCGGTTAAACTCATCCCTATAAATAGTATTGATTCATCTATCTTAGACAATTTATTTAGAAAATATGCTCTTAGTAGTAGCTAGGCTTTACTAATTTGCAATTAGACGGTGCATCTTCATTTTGAATTTTCAACTTTCAACTTATTATTTAAACTAATGGACATCAAACGCGGTTTTATCGAGGCAATTGGGAACACTCCACTAATCCGGCTCAATAGTTTTAGCGATCAGACTGGCTGTGAAATTCTCGGCAAGGCGGAATTCCTCAATCCTGGCGGCTCCGTCAAAGATCGTGCCGCACTATACATCATCGAAGCTGCCGAACGGGATAGCACCCTTAAACCAGGCGGCACCGTCGTCGAAGGTACCGCTGGCAATACTGGCATTGGCTTGGCGCACATCTGCAATGCCAAGGGCTACAAGTGCCTGATTATCATCCCTGAAACTCAATCAGCCGAAAAAATCGAAGCGTTGCGAACCCTCGGCGCAGAAGTCCGCACAGTACCAGCAGTGCCCTACAAAGATCCGAATAATTATGTGAAATTATCAGGACGTGTGGCGGCAGAAATGGAAAATGCTGTCTGGGCAAATCAGTTTGAAAATCTCGCAAATAGATTGGCTCACTATGAAACTACTGGCCCTGAAATGTGGGCGCAAACGGATGGTAAAATCGATGGCTGGGTAGCATCTACAGGTACGGGCGGCACTTTTGCAGGGGTCTCTTTATTCTTGAAAGAACAAAACCCACAAATTAAAACTGTACTGGCAGATCCGATGGGCAGCGGCTTATATAGTTATGTGAAAACTGGCGAAATTCAGATGGAAGGCAGTTCGATTACTGAGGGAATTGGTAATAGTCGGGTGACTGGTAATATGGAAGGTGTGCCGATCGATGACGCAATCCAAATCCACGACCAAGAATGTATCGATGTCGTCTATCAACTTTTACGGAAAGATGGCTTATTCATGGGCGGTTCAGTCGGGATTAACGTGGCTGCGGCGGTAAGGTTGGCGAAGCAGATGGGGCCAGGACACACGATCGTCACCATATTATGCGATGGTGGAGCCAGATATCAATCGAGAATATTTGATCGAGCATGGCTAGCAACTAAAGGATTGATCGTTAGTTGATATGTGCCCGTAAAGCAGCAATCAGAATTTGTAGGTTGGGTTGCGCGTAGCAAAACCCAACAGCCATAGCTACCATTTCTTTCCCCAGATCTGTAGGTTGGGTTGAAGAATGAAACCTAACACACCCAACAAAGTTTCTTTCATCGATTAGACGACGTTTTCGTCGGCTCAGTTGCTCCGCTAGGAGATAGCCCAACAGCCATCGCAATACCCTAGAAATGTTGGGTTGTTT
>JANNBD010000109.1:0-9611 GCA_031385105.1 Chamaesiphon sp. OTE_78_metabat_374 | reverse complement strand
CACGACAACTAACAAAACAGTAAGCGATCCTACCAGTACCAACACAAACAATGGTACTGCAAATGTCGGTGGCGATCGCGAAGCAACGATCGAATTGTCTCTGACTGAAGCCTTTAAAGGCGTTCAAAAAAGTTTTAATCTCGGCACTGAAACGATTAAAGTGCGAATTCCAGGTGGTGCCAAAGCTGGCAGCCGGATTCGCGTGCGCGGCAAAGGCAATGCCACAACTTACAACAAGCAGCGCGGCGACTTATATCTCACCGTCGAACTGCAACCCCATCCGTTCTTTCGACTCGACGGGGAACAACTGATCTGCGAAGTCCCAGTTACCCCCGACGAGGCCGTCCTCGGTGCCCAAATTGAAATTCCTACCCCAGACGGCATGGTCACTGTCAACGTGCCTGCTGGGGTCAGATCGGGTCAATCCCTCCGGCTGCGAGGCAAAGGCTGGGCGAATCCACGCGGCGAACGCGGCGATCAATTAGCCAAAATTATCATCGATACGCCCAAAACTATTAGCGTTGCCGAACGTGAACTGTACGAGAGCATCCGTACCACTAGAACTTACAACCCCAGAAATCACTTTCCGCAAGTCCTGCTCTAGTGGTCTAGTCAATGGTGAACTCCCAAAACTAGCGAATAGTTTTGAGTGAGTCACCTTGCTTGTATACTAGGTCAGTAAAGATACTCATCACTGTTCGATCGCGTGTTTTGACATTGGCACTGAGTGACATCCCTGATTGTAAGGTGACTGGCTTGCCTTTGATTGTGATGTTTTGAGTTTTGAGCTGAATGATAGCTGGAAAACGCTCGTATTGGTGAGTTTGATCGGCTGGTAATGCGTCAGATCCGATCGAGATGATCTTGCCTTTTACATCCCCAAATTCACTAAATGGGAAGGAATCGATTCGCACATCAACGGTCATTCCAGGCTTAACAAAACCGATATCTTTGTTACTAATAAAGACCTTCGCATTTAGATTATTATTAGGTACGATTTTCAAGACTGGTTCGCTGGAAGTAGCGACAAATCCAGGGGTGCTAGCCTTGAGTTCAAAGATTGTTCCACCGACAGGGGCAACGATATCTTGATACTTGAGATTCATTTTGGCTTGGCTGATTTGGGTATTCAAATCGGCAACTTTGCGATCGATCTCGACGATCATTTTATTCAGTTGACCATCGATCTCGGCGATTTGGCGATCGTTATTAGAAATCTTCGCGAGTAGCTCTTTACTCGATCCCGCCACGCTATTTTTAAGTTTTTCCCGACTTTGATTGGCTGCCATGATCAGGCGGTTATACTCTCGATCGAGCTGACCAATTTCCTGCTGATATTTTCTGATTTGTTGCTGTTGACTCTGGATTTCCAGTCGGGAATTAGCAACCAATTCTTCACCATCTTGGGCCAATTTACGATATTGATCGTTGAGTTGCATCACCTCACTTTGACGAGAAATAACTTCTTGCTCTTGCTTGATGGCTTGGTTGCGGGAGAGTGCGCCTGCTGCTGTAGCAGGTTTCAAGCTACTCAGGATCGCTTGGCTGCTGGTGAGTAATGACTGAGAAGATTGATGACGGGTGCGGTTCTCAGCCATCTGAGCGGCAATTTGGGATTTTTTGGCGGTCGCTTTGGCTTCGATGTTGACAATTACGGCTTGATTATCAGTTAATAATTCACCAGTACTGACTCGTTTGCCCCGATTTTCGCGCATTTGATTGTCAACCTGACCAATTTCCAGGCGGCCAGAGCTGACTCTGGAAGCTAGTTCTGCACGGCTAGATTGAAGCCTCTGCTGTTGTTCTGGAGTTAATGTCGAATTGGTGGTGCCGTTGAGTTCGGTGCGATAGAGTTGATTCTCGGCGAGGATTGAGCTGCGGCTGGTAGTGAGGGCGAGGATTTCAGGACGGACATTAAGCTGGGCTAATGCCTGGGGGGTGACTGTGCCGATACCTTGAGCAAGTAAGCTGCGGTAGAAGCGAGTTTCGGCAGTCAGGGACTCCAGATTCTTTTGGAGCGATCCGACGGTGGCTTCGGACACAGTAGATTCGAGGCTCAAGAGTTTTTGACCTGGGACGACTTTATCGCCATCTTTGACGAATGCCTGTTTAACCACCCCTGCCAATGGTACCTGAACGTCTTTGACTTTATCGATCGGTTCGAGTTTGCCCTGAACGGTGACAGCCTCTTCGAGCGGGGCTACACATGCCCACGCGACTAGCCCAGTTGTAATTCCCAGAATAGTCCAAACAATCCCCCGCGACCAGCTCCGAGACTGCTGAAACACCACTGACTGCTCAAATTCTTCGGCTTGAAATGTCTCAATCTGTGGCTGTTCGACTTGGCGCAGTGCTCCAGGTTCGATCTTCCGTTTGGCGATTTTATTCGCGTCTTTGGTTTGGGGATTTGGTTGTTGGTTTGGGGTATTCATGAGGGTTCAGTTCGGCTCCGCTCACTGAGCGAAGAGGTAGGGGATAGATATTTGTACGTTTGGTTGAAGATTTGTAGGTTGGGTTGAAGAATGAAACCCAACATCCCTAGAGCGTTGGGTTTCATTCTTCAACCCAACTACGTGTATTGTTTATCCTAAACTTGCGATTCTTGTTGCTGATAAAGACAATAATAACGACCTTTTAACGCCATTAATTCTGCATGTGTACCTGTTTCAACGATCGATCCTTTGTCCATCATCACAATCACATCAGCGGTTTTAATTGTGCTCAAACGGTGGGTGATAAAGAAGACTGTTTGCCGCTTGAAAGTTTCTGCCAGGTTCATACAAACCTGACGTTCGCTATCGTAGTCGAGGGCACTCGTAGCCTCGTCCAATATTAGCATCCGGGGCTTCTGGAGCACAGTGCGCGCGATCGCAATCCGTTGACGTTGACCACCAGAAAGTGCAGAACCACGTTCACCTACTTTGCTATTGTACCCATTTGGTAGCTCCATAATAAAGTCATGGGCGGCAGCAACTTTGGCAGCAGCGATGATATCTTCAGATGTGGCATCGGGATTAGTCAGGGCAATGTTTTCCTGAATGGTGCCACTAAATAGCAATGTATCTTGCAATACCATCCCAATCTGTTGACGATATGAATAAAGTTCAGTTTTGGTAATATCATACTTATCAATCACGATTCGTCCAACGTTGATTTCATACAGGCGGGGAATCAGTTTCATCAATGTACTTTTACCCGAACCACTCAATCCCACAATTCCGACAAATTGTCCAGCTTGGAATTCAGCACTGATATTATTTAATTGATTGACATTTGTACCTGGAAAGCTAAAGGTGAGATTTTCAATTTTCACATGTCCCTCAATCAGGGGCATGGTGATGTTATTGATATTATCTTCGTCTACTTCTTGCGGAGTATCGAGGATATCACTCAGGCGTTCGAGGGATAGAGCAGTTTCCTGAAAGTTTTGCCACAATTGTACCAGCCGCAGCAGTGGTTGGGTAGTATAACCAGCAATAATGCGGAAGGCGATTAATTCACCCAGGGTTAGTTGTTTGTCCAAGACGAAGTAAGTACCAACCCAGAGCAGGAGCAAGCCTGAGAGTTTATTCAGAAAACCGCTAATTGAACCAGCAGTGGTGGATGTGAGAGCGGTTTTGAAGCCAGCACTGACGTAGCGGGCATATTTAGTTTGCCATTGCCAGCGCGATCGCAGTTCGATATTCTGGGCTTTAATAGTCTGGATCCCGCCGATGACTTCCACTAGGTAGGATTGGGATTCGGCGTTGCGTTCAGCCTTGGTTCGCAGTTGACCGCGCACGATCGGTGAGACAATCCAAGTGAGTAGAACAAATGCGGGTAGTGTAGCTAGAGCGATGATCGTCAGCATCCAGCTATAGGCAATCATCACCGCGATGTAGACAACGGAAAAAATTGCATCGAGGACGACGGTGAGGGCGGTACCAGTTAGGAACTGACGGATATTTTCGAGTTCATTAATCCGTGTCGCTAGTTCACCGACGGGACGCTTTTCATAGTATTTGAGCGGTAGTCTAAATAAGTGATCGATAATTTCGGAACCGAGAGCCAAATCAATCCGATTGGTAGTATCGACAAATAAATTGGTTCGCAACGCTGTCAAGATCCCTTCGACAACTGCCAGGATAATTAATAAAGTGCCGAAGGTATTGAGGGTGGTAACGCTATTATTGCCAATTACCTTATCGATAATTAATTGTGTCAGCAGCGGATTTGCCAGTCCGAAAATTTGGACAAACAGAGAAGCAATCAACACCTCAATCAATACCCGCTTGTGCTTCTTGATTGCCGGAATAAACCACTTGATCCCAAATTTTTCCTGGGGGGCGGCGTTACTGCGCTGGAGTAATAGTACCTCGCCCACATCGCCCCAATTTTCGGCAAAGGCGGCATGTTTGAATTTGCGAATTCCCGATTCTGGAATCCCGACGGTGATCTCTTGGGGGGTAATTTGATAGACAATTGCAAAGCTATCTTGCCAGGGAATCAGTAATGGAGCTTGGAGCTTACCAATAGCCGCAGCGGGGATTTTGACCATCTGAGCATTGATGCCGAGAATCTCGACGATCGCACCACACAATTGTAGGGGGATGCTGCCCGTGCTGCTCATCTGATTTTTGAGCAGCCGCCCCACCACATCAGGGCGGAATGGTACCTTCAGGTATTTTGACAGCATCCTCAAGCAAGCTGTCGTCCCGTCTAGTGGCCCTCTACCCTTGAAAATGGGGTACTTAATGCGGCGATTGTCCCGATGATCATCTTCGACTACTTCAACTGCTACAGGCCGATCTGGAGCGTAGGGGATTCCCAGTTGGGTGGGCGAAAATGCACTGATTCCTGTCGTTGGATCTACGGTAAATTCTCCCGTTGTCGCATCAAAAACTTCTAGTAGCGGTACGCCTACCAGTCGGGCATAATTGGGCTTGCTAACTTCTAGCGTCGCTGTAGCTGGATAATCCTGAGGATTGATACAGCTCCCAATTGGATAACCCTCAATTTCACCATAGCTGACCAGCCAACTCCGCTCTGGATCTAGTTCGGACATCTGCAATTTGCCTGGAGCAAGATTGCGAATCGTCGTTTGCGGAGCTAGCTTGAGCGCGAGTTCGCGCATGTCTTCCGCCCCAAAAGATTTTAAGATTACATCGCAATCTGGTCGAGACTGGAGATGCTGGGCAACTAGATCGTACACTTCGATCGAGGGTGTCCCGTAGTAAAATAATGCCTCTAGTTGCGGCGTGCGATCGATCAACTGGAGAAAATAATCAGCCGGAATATTAATACACACCGCTTCCGTCGAAGCAATCGCTGTCTCACAGGGACGATCTCGGACAATCCCTGCCCAACCCAAAATCTCCCCTTTTTCTAATAGCTGAAGCGTTGTCGGCGTTTGGGTTTGGGGATTGTACGCCAGCAGCCTAACTTGTCCTGAGTAGACAATAATTACCTGAGCGGGCATCTGCTCCCGCATCAGCACTGTCTGTCCCATCCGATACCGAGTAAACTCAGATCGATCAGCTAAGGTTGCCAACTCTTCCTTTGATAACTGAGCAAAAGGCAGCAGATTGGCAAAAAAATCGTGGATTTTTGTGTGGGTAGATGTCATCGTTGTGGGATGAATGGGGTGTGGGGGACGGGGAGGGGTCGGGAGTGTGGGGCGTGTGAGGCTAGAACTATGGATAGCGAAACTACTATCCACCATCCACCATTCACCATTCACCATTCTGTCTTGTAGTTAGTTTACCCACGGCAGCAGTAATTCTCGCGGTTTGATTGAGATGAGATTTAGTGCTCTAAAATTAATGATAATAATTATGATTTAGATACATGGCTCTGAATTTTTGACTCGATCGACAGCGGTGTAAGTATCAGCAAAAGTATACCTTGGACGTGTCGTTTTTTTTGTCATCGGCATAATTACTGAATTAAATCTGGCGCAAATAACATTAGACTGGCACGGCTGCAACTGGACAGATAGATTAAAAAGGTTGATTTGCGGTACTTTGGGACTATTCTATCGAGGTTCACCCTTGCTTGACCTGGCGCAATTAGTTAAATATTTCTGATGCGATCGACAATTTTAGGTCAGGGAATACTAATCAATCGATCGGTATGTAATTTCACTTAGATGCTATATTAAATGATATTCATTTGCAATAGCTTTAAGTAAATTCACAATAGCTCAAAAGCTACATGGGATTAACTGCTGATGTCGCAAGCTGATAAAAGCTGACTAAATGCCCTAACTGTCCAAATAACGCCAGTTATCAAGGATTAAGGTATCAGCCAGCCACAAAATAAATAACTACTTAGATTGTAAGCGGTGGCGAAGTATTCCAGTGAAAGAGCTTCCCAATTTACGCCAATCAATCTAACGCACTGCCAATTTCCGGTTCACAAATCTCTTCATACCTCAGTACATAATTATGGCGGCAACGTATACGACGGCGAAAATTGGCTCACAAACTATTGGTGGAGCAGGTGATGACATCATCGATGGTGTTGACAACGAAAAAGCTGATATCCTGGCAGGCAATGGTACGAACCTAGTTCGGACTGGACGTAGAAATGACACGATCAAAACTGGTGATGACAATGATTTTGTCTATGCTGGTGATGGAAACAACACCGTCGATGTGGGTAAAGGCAAAAATGCTGTCTTGACTGGTAAGGGTAAGGACAAAATCACACTAGGACTTGGCAACAGCTTTGTCGCTAGTGGTGCAGGTGACGATACGATCACAGCATTGCTGGGTAACAGTGTGATCAACGCTGGCAGCGGTGAAGACAGCGTAAATATTGGCGGTGGCGGCAATAAGATCACCTTGGAAGGCGGCAAGGGCTGTGTCGATGTCACTGGATTTGACATCGCCAAAGACAAGCTCCGTCTGGGCGAAAGCTTGATGGGCAAAACTTTGACCTTTGAAGTCAAAGGTGCGGACACCGTTGTCACTCGCGGTGATGATATCGTTGCGGTGCTCAGAGGGGTCAAGGGATCTGCGGCATTAATTGATAATGGGCCACTGTTACAGTATGAAGCTAAAGAACTAGGATCATTTAACACCACCAATAAGAACGCTAACGTTGTTGCCGCAGCAATCAATGATTTTGGTCAAATTGCGGGACGTTATGACACGGCTGGGGTATTCGCCAATGAAAATGCGACGACTGCGGTATTCCAACCTGCAAACATCATCCGTCAGGGATATGTGTGGGAGAAGGGAGTACTCACCGCGCTAACTAACGTTGGTGTCAAAACAGGTTCCTCTGATTTTGGCGCACCGAGTGGTACCGAATTGAATATGTTGGTGGCTAACGTGCGAAACTTTAGCGATCGAGGTCTAGTTGTTGGTACTGTAGATGAAGTACGCCAACCTATTCCCCTTGCGACAGATCGAGCAATAAGCTGGGAAAAAGAAGGTACCGCTACCAAGTATAAGCTGTCGATTAATGACTTTGGTGGACTAGAGAGCTACTTCTATGATTCCAACAACAGCAAACAAATCACAGGTAAAAACATCCTCACTAATGGATTTGAAAATCCGCTCTTATTTGAAAATGGCAAAGTCATCGACTTAGCTGATTTGGGTGGTGATGGTGGTATCGCCCAAGGGATCAACAATAAAGGACAGATTGTCGGATCCGTAGATAGCGATGGCAAACTTGACGACAAAATTACCAGCACAGCCGTCATCTGGAATAAACAGGGTGGCAATTACAAGTTGACTGATTTAGGTACTTATGGTGCCGCACAAGCTACGCTCAAAGACATCAATGATGCTGGTCAGATTATTGGTGCAAAGAGTAATGGTCTTTCTGGTCCAGATGCCGTTACCGACCCCTTTCTCCTCCGTGACAAAAACAATAACGGTAAGTATGAAGCCAGTGAGCTAACCGACTTGGGTAGTCTGGGTGGTAAAACAGGCTCCGTTGGCGGAATCAATGACTTTGGTACTGTCGTCGGCGCGTCTCAAACCAAAGTTCTGGGTGGAGCTGATGGCAAAACACTAGAAAACCACGCCTTCGTCTGGAGCGAAGGCAAGATGACTGACTTAAACAGTCTGCTTACTGCTCCTCTGGTCTACAACGGTGCGAAGGTTGTACTCACAAATGCTGTCAGCGTCAATAACTTTGGTGACATCGCCGCAATCGGTACCTTTATCTACAAAGACGCGGTAACTGGCAAAGATGCCGCAGGTACTCGCGCCTATGAGCTAAAAGGCATCGCTGCTAAAGTTGTCGCTGGTGTGGCGGCTGCGGCAACGGGAGTAGCTGCGGCTAGTCCTGTCGCCGCAGCATTAGCGGCACCAGCGGCTCCTTTAGTTGCCGCTGGTAATAGCGTGGTTGCGCCTGTGGAGACTGTTGTCACTCCAGTTGCTGGTATTACCAGCACAATGACTGCCAACATTATGGCACCTGCTGATCCAATGCTCGTGGCTCCAGTTATCCCTGCGGTTGCACCGATTGGTTAATTAGCAATCGCTCTAGCTTTGGCCATATTCTGACTTCTGATCGAAGTCAGGATCAAGCAGCTCAATGTATTAAAATCTGGGTGCATCTCCAACTTTTCGATCTACACACTCAAATTTGCCAGATATGTCATCCACAATTCAAGTCGGAAAACGCACCTTCACTACCGAGGATATTTGCGAACAACTGAGTAACTCCGATCTACTTCCACAGGTGCTCAGAGAAATGATTATTGATGAAATTCTGGCAGATTGGGCGATCGATCTCGATGGTAAAATTCCTTATAATCGGGAGGAATTTGCCGAAGGATGCGACAGATTGGGCAAACTCGCTGGATATCAGGGATTAAATCAACTCCAACTATACAAGATTGTCGATCGACATTTACGACTCCGAAAATTCAAGCACGCCCGCTGGAATAGTCGAGTTTATAGTTATTATCTACAACATAAAAGTAGATTCGATCGAACTGAATTTTCGCTAATTGGCGTTACTGACTTAGGACTAGCTGAAGAAATATTTTTCAGAGTCCAAAGTGGTGAACAATCCCTGAGCGATCTTGCCTTTAAGTATTCTGAGTGTGAGTCCGCTAGAGATGGTGGCAAAATTAGTACAGGTGACGTTAATCGATCGCATCCAGGACTTGATCCCTATTTAAGCCGTCTTAAATCAGGTGAACTATCACCGATTTTTGTGTTTAATAACTTGTATGTATTTGTTCGATCGGAAGGTTATATTTCGGCTGAATTAAATGATGAGTTAAACAATATCTTAATCGATGAGCTATTTGAAACTTGGGTTCAAGGTCAGATTTCAACTAGGCTTGGATTGTTTGAGTTGGAAGACAGGGTAGAGTTATCCGCAGTACAAAACGAAGCGGATCTAGCTGTAAATCCAGAGCTGTTGGCATTAATTAATCAGATAGATCGACAACCAGAGATCGATCCAGAGAACGAAACAGTAGTAGAACACTTAATTGAACCTAGCATTTCTTTCTTTTTCCCTAAAGAGATTCCTAATCAAAACTATGGTTTTGAGGAGCCTGCTGATTCCGGCGTTTGCTCCAGTTTCTTCTTTCCCAAGGATCTGCCGACTGAAGTTGTTCGACCACCAATTCCGCTCGGTAAAGTTCAAAAAGTTGT
>JANNBD010000012.1:0-9182 GCA_031385105.1 Chamaesiphon sp. OTE_78_metabat_374 | reverse complement strand
TGTAAACCCAGTTACCGGAGATTTCTTGCCAATTCATTGTATGGGAGGTGTGGGAGACGGGAGACGGGGAGATGGGGAGATGGGGGACTGGGGGATGGGGACTGGGGGACTGGGGGACTGGGATAACATAGTTGCGATCCACTATCCACTATTCACTAATTTAAAAGTAACCAAAAAAGCTATCAAAATCGGGATCGCTGTCTGTACCATTATAGGGAACTCGATCGGCAAATTCATTGGGGGTGCGTTCATCACTCCAGCCCCACCAAGCGGTGCCGCATTCACAATTATAAAATTCTTGCCATTTCCGTTTGCGATTTTCCAGCAGGACTGGTGAACGGCGATTGATCCAGGCAGTGGTAGCTGCGGTAGAGCCAGAGCGACAATTGGGACAACAAAATTCTTGGGCGTGAGTTGCGTGTTGTGTCCAGCTTGGTGGAGTAGGGCTAAAAGCTTCCATGTATATTGAGTCGGTGGATATGTAGTGTTTAAAGGCAGGTAGGCTAAACGGAAAATCGCTAAAGTGGTCTAGAAACAACATTTAGGGCTGTAGATACACAAGTGACAGATAAGTATTGTTCGTTGGCGTAGCCTCGCCCCTGGCGAATCGAGACAATAATAAGTAGTCTAACGAGGATCTACTGATTCTAGTTAAGTTGCTAGGATCTAATATGGATAGATTGATGACGATCAAATTTCAGCATAACTAAGTAGAATTCTATGACAACTTTTAATACCCTCGCGGATGCTCCCGATCTTAACCCTGATGACTATGTGGTCATCGGTGTGGCTACCTGTTTCTTTCGCGATGATGATGGCGTTCAGGAACTCAAGGTAGTCGAACCGATTCCTTCTTCAGCCTTGGAAGCTCTACTCAAAGGTATTCCCACCTCCTACGAAATCGCCACTGCTACCACTCTCGGCGCACTAATTGCTGGCGAGTCGCCGCAAATTCCCTCAAATTTCCCCGCTAATTATCAGCTAGGTAATGAATTTGCCTATCGCTGTATCGCCACCGCCCGCACCTACAAACGCCGCCCTGAAGCCGCAGCGCACATTGCACTCGGCGATAGCTATACTAGCTTCAACTATTCCACCGAGCGCAAACGGGTACTCAATGCCGATCGAGTTGTCACCAAGGATGATAATGTCAAGCAACATGCTTATACTCATCAGAAGCTTTAGAAAGTTGGGAGTTGGGAGTTGGGAGCGGGGAGCGGGGCATAGGAAAAGAGCTAGTAAAAATAGCTCAATCCTGTCCATCCTTAAATCCTTAAATCCTGATTGTTTTCACTAATTCCGTCGTTGCATTACTCTCGGTGATGCGACAGAGAGCGGATGAGTAGCCGGAGATTGACTGCTGTAGTTGTGATAGACTCCTGCCCAAGCATTGAGGAGTTTTTCTGCTGCTGATAGCCACTGCAAACGATCTTGTGTCGCCAAGTCACCATTGAGGGGAATACCTGTCAGACTATTTTGAGCACCTGAAAGTATTCCTGTCAGAGCACAAGTCAGCGGCGATCTATTCTTGGTATGATAGGCGCGACGAGTGCTCAGACTAAAGTCTTCTGGAGTAGATAGAGCGCAATAAATTGCTAATATTGTCGATCCCATCATCTGGTGTGTGGTAGTCAGTCGCTGGGTAATTTGGTGCAAACTGCTCGACTGTTCTAGTAAATTTGCAACCGTACTGAGTGATTGGAATAGCAATGGATGGAGATTATTCATCTCATCTAACAGTTGGGAAATAATTGTCTCAGAATTAAAAGATTCTGTGAGCGATCGAGATATAATGTAGCCGATGGCAATCGCACTAGAACATGTCTCCCAGTCTAGTTGCCAAGCATGGCTGACATCAATTAGAATTTCTCGCAACTTGATTCGATCATCATGAAAAAACAGCATCAATGGGAGCATTGCCACCATCGACCGCTCTGGATTAGCCGCATTGATAATTGTACTTTTCGCCCAATTTTGAGCAACAAATCGATCCTGATAAATTAAGCTGCCAATTCCACTCATTAAGGCTGGAGTCGTATCAGTAATTAGTTGATTAGGCGTGATTTGATAAGAACTAATATAAGTGGTATTGCCACCGATTAATGCTCCTTGAAATCTGCTCAATAGTAAGTGGTTCATCTGCCCTAATTTAATATAGCGTATTACCCTAAAGCCTAATACCTGAACCAATGTTGAATTCTGAACTAGCCACTAATTCATCGATCGTAGCAGAACCAATTACTGGATATGCTGTCGGCGTAAAAGCAGATGGTTTGGTAGAAGTATTAGTAGACTGTCCGACGATTCAAGGTTTGTTTACTTACAATATACCCGAACGATTAACGATTAGGATCGGCGATATTCTGAGCGTCCCCTTTGGTAGTCAAGTAGTTGGTGGAATTGCGATCAGATTAGTAGATAAATTGCCGGAAGGCTGCTCGATCGACAAAATCAAAGATATCGATGATGTAGTTGCATCAGGATTGTTCAAGGCTAACTACTGGCAATGGTTAGAACAAATTGCTCAGTACTATTATACCCCACTGATTCAAGTGATTAAGGTTGCCTTACCGCCTGGATTATTGAGTCGATCGCATCGACGGATTAGGGCTATTGCTACAGGATCAAATTCAGAGACTTGCTTGAGCCGTATTGCTACGGAATTACTGGACTTATTAAACTCTCAATCAGAAAAAAATTATAGCTGGCAACATATCCAAAAGCAAATTCCCCAAGCTAAAAGAGGTTTGCAAGAATTACTCGACAAAAGGTTAGTTGTATCTTATCTAGAATCAGGTAAAAATCAAAAGCCTAAATTGCAAAAGGCGGTAGTTTTAATCTCCGATTTATTTGGCAATGATTTAAATGATCGTCAAAAATTGGTAGTATCAATCTTAAAACAGCACAATGGTGAATTGTGGCAATCTGATCTACTGAAGCTAGTTGACTCTAAAAGCTCTGCAATACTAAAGCCAATTGTAGACAAAGGATATATTGCAATAGTAAACAAAGAAAAGCTCAGATTTGAGCAAGAATTAGGTATCTTTCAACAAGAGTCAGCCAAAGTGCTAACGCCCGATCAAATGGTAGCACTAGAGGCAATTAATCAAATCTCAGGATTCGCCCAAGTCCTCCTGCATGGCGTGACTGGCTCTGGCAAAACCGAAGTATATCTGCAATCGATCGAGCAAATATTAGCACAACATAAATCAGTATTAGTTCTCGTCCCTGAAATTGGATTAACACCCCAATTAACAGACAGATTTCGATCGAGGTTTGGTGACAAAGTATGTGTCTATCATAGTGCCCTCAGCGATGGTGAACGCTACGATACTTGGCGACAAATGTTGACTGAAACTAGCCAAATTATCATCGGCACTCGATCGGCAATATTTGCACCATTACCCAATTTAGGACTGATCATACTCGACGAAGAACACGATTCTAGCTTTAAACAAGACCAACCTGCGCCTACTTATCAAACTCGCGACATCGCCAAATGGCGAGCCGAATTGGAATCCTGTCCGCTGATTCTCGGATCGGCAACTCCTTCTTTGGAGACTTGGGAAAGCATCACACCCCGCTTTAATCAGGATTTAGAGGATTTAGGGATGGACAGGATTGAGTTATCTTTACCAGCTCTTCCCCCGCTTCCCGCGCTCAGTTCGACTCCGCTTACTGAGCGGAGCCGAACTGAACTCCCAACTCTCAATTCTCAATTCTCAATTCTCAATTCTCCACTAATCTACCTCCCCCTCCCTACCCGCGTCCACTCCCGCCCGCTGCCGCCTGTGGAAATTGTGGACATGCGAAAAGAGCTAAAAGACGGCAATCGGAGCATCTTCAGTCGTCCCCTCGCCCAGGCGTTGCGTCAGATGCAAGCCAATAAACAACAGGGGATCTTGTTTATCCATCGGCGCGGACACAGCACTTTCGTCTCCTGTCGGGCTTGTGGCTATGTGAGTGAGTGTCCCAACTGCGATGTATCGCTGTCCTATCATCAGCCAGGAGCGACTGAAAACGCGCTATTGCGGTGTCACTACTGCAATCATTGCCAACCCCAGCCGCGCAAGTGTCCTGAGTGCGACTCTGCTTATTTCAAGTTCTTTGGTAGTGGTACCCAAAAAATTGTCGAGGAACTGAACCAGCAGTTCCCCGAACTTACCTGCCTGCGGTTTGATAGCGACACTACCAGCACTAAGGGCGCACATCGCCAGATCTTGACCGCATTCGTCCGTGGCGAGGCAGATTTACTCGTCGGGACTCAGATGCTCACAAAGGGATTGGACTTGCCACAAGTCACCCTCGTTGGAGTGGTGGCGGCTGATGGGCTGTTGCATTTATCGGATTATCGAGCTGCCGAGCGAACTTTTCAAACTCTCACTCAAGTAGCGGGGCGGTGTGGACGTGGCGATGAACCTGGCAAGGTGATTATTCAAACCTATAATCCAGATCACCCGATCCTGGCTGCGGTAACTAAGCATGATTATCAGGCATTTATTGCGGCTGAGTTGCCCGAACGTCGGATGCTTGATTATCCGCCCTATGGCAAACTGATTTTACTTAGGTTTAATAGTACCGATCCTGTCGCGATCGAACAAACCGTAACTGAAATTGGATTAGCTCTCAATGATAGAGCAATTGCTGGACACTACGAGGTCCTCGGCCCTGCTCCGGCAACGGTGATGCGAGTTAATAATCGTTACCGTTGGCAAATTATGCTTAAGTATGTAGCGAATGGTACCGTAATTCTACCTGACTGGGAGTTAATTAGAAGTAGATGTTCCAATCTAGTCAAAATGACAATTGATGTCGATCCACAGAACTTTTTGTGAAATTGTTACAGAAAGTAAATTAATCATGTTGTAAGATGAAGCTAGCTAAACATAAGTAAAATTATCGGATCGATCGTTAGTATGAGTGATATACCCATAGACAACCCCATTCCCGAAACTACTGTCAATGCGGAAGTCCCACCGACCCCAGAAGAACTCAAAAAAAAGTTTGTCAAATACGCCATGCGGAACATGGTCAAAAAGGGTGCTAAATCACTCAAACACTTTGCACTGAGTGCGATTGGTTTGATGGCTTTATTTGTTGGACTAGCGTATCTGAGTAGATAGGCTTTAGGCTTTGGGCTTTGGGCTTTAGGCATAAGAATCCTGCTCATCGCGTGAAAATTCTACACAAATATATTCGCTCGCCTAGATGAATCTAGAATTAACTGTCCAAGATCTTTACCAGCCCAGTACTGTGGCTGAATCTACATGGGTGGAGTGGTTCACCTCCTGGCTTCAGACTCCAGGATTGGAACTACCACCAGCCGATAGTTACGAGCTAAGTCTTCGCCTCACCACCGATGCCGAAATTCAAGCTTTGAACGCTCAATTTCGTCACCAAGACAAATCTACCGATGTCTTGTCATTTGCCGCGATGGAAGTTGATTTTCCCGCAATTGAGCCAGAATCAGGCAATTTATCCCTTTATTTAGGAGATATCATCATTTCTGTTGATACTGCTGATAGACAAGCCCCTGAACATGGGTATGCTCTAACAAAGGAGTTAGCATGGTTGGCTAGTCATGGACTACTACATTTGTTGGGATGGGATCACCCCGATGAACAAAGTCTGATGATAATGTTAAATCAACAAGAAACTTTTCTAGCCCAAAGTGGTCTATAGACCTTTAATTACCAAATTTTGGGTGTGAAAATTTTTAGCCATCAGTGCGAGATATCTAATTAAAAAATCACTATTATTCCTCTGAGAACAATCTTATATGCAGCAGATTAAACTGGATGAGTCGTCAAATGCTACCAGTATCCAACCAGATGTGGCTAGCAAGGTGTCAAACTCTGTCAACCAGCAACTAGAACGCAGTCATCAACAACGGGTTAAGGCTTGGCGAGTAGCCACCAGCATTGGAGTGAGTTTTAAATACGCTGCGGCTGGTGTGACTTATGCTTTTAATACCCAACGCAATTTTCGGATTCACTGTGTGATGGGTACCTTGGCGATTAGTATCGGTGCTTTGCTGAGTTTGACGGGTGCAGAGATGGCAATCATCTGTATCACTAGTGGTTTAGTCTTGACATTAGAACTATTAAACACTGCGATCGAATCTGTTGTCGATCTCACCGTTGGTCAAAACTATCACGAACTCGCTAAAATCGCCAAAGATTGTGCCGCTGGTGCTGTCCTGATTTCAGCTTTTGCCTCAGTTCTAGTGGGATTGTGTCTAATTGCTCCCAAAGTAATGCTATTGTTTAGCCTCTAATCCAAAACTAGTAGTTCTCTAAACCAATCACTCTGAATTTATCACTTCTCAAAACTTCCCACTTACGCAAAATGTCAACCTTTGACTCCGCTACCAGCGGCAGTTGGCACAATATATCGCTGCACAAACATAAATAATACCAGTACGGGTGCGATCGAAATCACCGAACCAGCCGCTACCAATCGCCAATTCAATCCAAACGCACCTTCAGCCAATTTTGCCACACCCAATGGCAGCGTGTATAAAGTATCGTCCTGAAGCACAATTAATGGCCACAAAAAATCACTCCAGGCACCGATAAATACAAAGATTGCCAGGGTGACGAGCGAAGGACGAATTGCAGGTAACATCACACTCCACCAAATCCCAATATCCCAGCAGCCATCCATTCGAGCCGCCTCTTCGAGTTCTTTGGGCACAGCCGCAAACGCTTCCCGCAGCAAAAAGATCCCAAAAGCAGAAGCAAGATTGGGTAAGATTACACCCAAATAACTATTCACCAACCCCAATTGAACCGCGATGATATACAGCGGAATCATCACGATCTGAAATGGAATCATAATCGTCGAAACCACAATCGAGAAGATAATTTCTTTACCTTTGAACTCCAATCTGGCTAATGGATAGGCAGCTAAAGCGCAAAAAATCAGGTTAATAGCCACGCTCAAAATTGCGACAACGCTACTGTTAAATAAATAGCGTCCAAAATCATTGCTTTGCCAAACCGTAATAATGTTCTCAACCGTAGGATGACTGGGCAATAATTGCGGTGGCGACTGAAAAATATTTTCATCCGCTGACTTGAGAGCGGTACTCAATAACCATAGTAAGGGAAACAGCATCAAACTGGCGATCGCACTCAACCCGCCATAAATTCCGACTAATCTCACCGTCGGAGATTGCCAAAAAGTTGGCTGAATTGACTGAGCTGGCGGTGATTGGTGCATGTTGAGTAAGAGTAAAGAGATGCGATTACCTACGGTAGGCTATGCCAACGAGCCGAATATACTAAGATGGGAGACGATCCTAAAGCCTAACAGCTAAAGCCTAAATGATGCCATTAGACGTACCTACCGCAATTTTACAACGTCGATCGATCAAAAACTTCAAACCAGATCCGATCGATCCAGCCTTACTGCGTCAGTTAATCGAACTTACTGTCGCTGCACCAAGTAGTTTTAATATCCAAGATTGGCGAATTATCGTCGTCACTGATTTAGCCCAAAGAACCGCATTAGGAGCTGCTTGCTTCAATCAACCTCAAATCCTGCAAGCACCCGTAAACCTGGTGTTTGCAGCCGATATTAAGGGGGGTGAAAGAGATTTAACCCCCATCTTAGATCAGGGTTTACAAACTGGAGCCTGGACGGAAGGCACAGTTGGTTATTTCAAGAAAGCTATTCCTGATTTCGCTGTGGCATTGGGCGATAAAACACGGGAATATGCGATCAAGGACGCGATGATTGCGGCAACTCACGCCATGCTAGCAGCCGAAAGCCTGGGCTTATCCACCTGCATGATGAACGGCTGGAGCGAAGATCAAGTTAAAGCAGTCATTGGTGCCGAAAACGATCCAGACATCGCGATTGCCCTAGTATTACCAATCGGTTACGCGGCTGAACCACGTAAAAATCCAGGTCGGATGCCATTTGCATTTAATGTATCACTCGATCGGATCGATCGTCCCTACCCGGAATAATCTAGCTTGGGTGCTGATTATCGGCACCCAGACACTCAGCGAAAACAATAAAAAAGTGTTGCTGATTTCAGGTACGAAGCATAGATTTTGCCCTGCTGAAGATTCTAAACCACGTCGGGCAAGCTCCGGCGGCGGAGATACAACCAGGATAGCCCGATCGATCCGATTCCGATTCCGACTAGACTAATCATCTGCGCCATCCGCAATGAGCCAAACATCAAGCTATCAGTCCGCAAGCCTTCGATCGCAAATCGACCGATACTGTAAGCAACTAAATAAACTAAAAATATCGAACCAGCTTTGAGCTGATGTTGGCGATTATCTCTGATAAATAGCCACATTAATAGGGCAAATACTAGTAGATTCCAGAGCGATTCATACAAGAAAGTTGGATGCACATATTCACAGGTATTAGGATATCTAGGAATACATAACTTCCACGGTAGATCCGTCTGACTACCATAGGCTTCGGAATTGAAAAAGTTGCCCCAACGACCGATCGCTTGTCCGAGAGCTACTGATGGAGCAACAATATCAGCTAATTGCCAGAATGAGATTTGCTTAACTTTAGCAAAAATAATTGCCGCAATCGATCCACCAATTAAGGCACCATGAATGGCAATTCCACCTTCCCAAATCTTGATAATATTCTCTGGACGTTGGGAATAGGTCTGCCATTCAAATATCACATAATATAATCGTGCGGCTGGAATTGCGCCGATGACTAGACAAATAGCTAGATCGGCAATTGCTTCAGAATCGATTTTTCGGAACTGCCCTAATCGCATCGATAGATTAACACCAATTAGTACGGCTGTAGCAATTAATAAGCCGTACCACTTCAGCCGGAACCAGCCCAACTGAAAAATCTCCTCGCCTGGAGAAACAAATTCAAACGCGAGTAAAGATCGAGTTAACTCATCACTCGCACTAGACACCGTAAAATCTAGCTGGGCAAATTGAATAGTTGAAAATAAATAGTCGATCGCCATATCGTAATTTTACCAATGAATATCACTATTATTTAGTAGTTCGAGGTTGAGGCGTAGTGTCAATGTTGATACATTCGGGGGCAAATTTATTCCAGCGAGCTGAACTAGTTGTTACTTCAGCAGTGGTGCGTGGGTGTGGAGCACTGATTTCAACGGGGTTTCGCTGACGTTGAACCCAGGCGATACGCTGGACTTCACGATCGACTTTCTCGGC
>JANNBD010000056.1:0-3535 GCA_031385105.1 Chamaesiphon sp. OTE_78_metabat_374 | reverse complement strand
TGCCATCGCTTGATAGGCTTGGGGATTACTGAGTAATTCACTTGCTGCGGCGGTAATTCTGGCTGTATCCGTACCGACTAACTTCGCAGTTCCGCCTGTAACGGCTTCAGGACGCTCGGTAGTATCTCGCAATACCAACACAGGTTTACCTAAACTCGGAGCCTCTTCCTGCAACCCACCAGAATCAGAAAGTACTAGATGGCTGCGCTGAATGGCACCGACGAGTTGACTATAATCGAGTGGCTCAGTCAAAAATACGCGGGGATGGTTGCCCAAAATTTGTGTCAGTGGCTCTCTTACCGTCGGATTTCGATGCAGCGGGAGTAAGAGTGCCGTGTCGGGAAACTGCTCTAAGATTTGGAGCATTCCAGCCGCAATACTCTGCAATGGTTCACCCCAGTTTTCGCGACGGTGAACGGTGGCGAGAATAGTCCGATACTTGCTCCAGTCTAAGCCAGGGATATCGCAAGCAGGCTGAGATTTAGCGACGGTTAGCAGTGCATCAATGACCGTATTTCCAGTTTCGTAGATTTTGCCTGTTACGCCCGATTTCTGGAGATTTTCTACGGCTAGACTCGTTGGCGCGAAATGTAACTGGGCAATCTGGGAAATCAGTCTCCGGTTGGCTTCCTCTGGATAGGGATTGAATAAATTGTCTGTTCTTAATCCAGCTTCAACGTGCCCGATCGGGATTTGTTGGTAAAATGCTGCTAAGGCTGCTGCAAAGGCGGTAGTGGTGTCACCTTGGACGATGACTAGCTGTGGCTCAATTTCTTGAAACAGCCGCTCTAGCCCCTGGAGGCTGCGGTAGGTAATATCTGTCAGCGTTTGTTGATGCTGCATGATATCCAAATCTCGATCGGCTGTCAACCCAAAAATCTCCATCACCTGTGCCACCATTTCTCGATGTTGTCCAGTTAGCACTACCTGGGTGGTAAATTTACGGGACGCTTTGAATGTCCGAATCACAGGGGCTAACTTAATTGCTTCAGGACGAGTTCCCAGGGTAAAACAAACGCGGATCATAGGCTGTTGAATTAATTGAGATATTTTTATTATCTCATTACTATTGATCGACTTCTGCGCTCAGACAGAATACAAAAAAGCTCGGTGTTTAGCCGAGCCTAGATGAAAATACTTAAAATGAGTGAACCAAGATTAATTGCTTAGGAGTCGATGTCGCAGGTGAGTGGGCAGGTAGCATAAGTAGTTGTACTGACGGGATTTGCGTCACCGTGCAACCAGCTCAACCACCGAACCTCATGCGGATGGATGCCTTTGGCGGTAAGAACGGCAGCTCCGACGATTACGGCGAGAATATTTAGGGCGATTGTGCCGCCAGCTACGAGCAATACTGCGCTGACAGGAAGAATCGGGTGCAATGTAATAGATAGTAATGCCCCAACGGTAGCCATCAGCACAACTAATGGAAAGCCAACTACTAACAGAGTTACTGTTAGTGCAAAACACCAGATTAGGAAGCTCTTAGCGATAGCGACGGAGCGGCTTTTGTGATTGGCGCGGTTTTGAGTTAATTGCATTTTGTTGGCTCCGGCTACTAGATGGATACTGGCTAAAACTGATACGTTTTGGTCAATCCCATGTCGGGGATCAATTTAACCTGCTGTTATCAATATAAATAACCCATTCGGAAAAAAGTGACTCTGTTCATAACTCGTTACATTATTATTAATCTAATAAGTTATAAATGTTGATCGAAATCTGTTAACAATTGGAAGTTTTAACCTAGCAAAAAGGGTACTCGCAATGAGTACCCTTTTTTGCAACTGCGTTAGTGCAAAAGTATGACCGGAAGTCCTCGCAACTAATTTGCAGGAGGCATGATCACGGTATCGATCGCATGAATGTAACCGTTGCTAGCTTTGACATTAGCAATCACGACATTAGATTTACCGTTGAGCTTGACACTGGTTTGAGTGACTTTCTTGTTCTTAACAACCGAATTTCTGGTTCTAACATTGACGGCAATTTTACCACCTTCGACTGAATCAACTGGTCCTGATTTGAGCATTTTTGAGGTAACTGCGCCAGAGACCACATGATAGGTCAGAATTTTCTTCAGTTGCTCTTTGTTTTCTGGCTTGAGTAAGTTAGCTAGAGTTGCTTTAGGTAATTTTGCAAATGCATCATTTGTTGGTGCAAATACGGTGAAAGGACCTTCACCAGCTAAAGTGTCTACCAGATCTGCTGCTTTTAAGGCTGCAACTAATGTTGAGAAAGACTTGTTACCAACAGCAATCTCAACGATGGTTTTGCCAGCTTTTGCAGGCTTGGCCATCCCGTCAGCAGGCTTGATGGTACCGCCAGCAGGCTTGGTCATGCCATCCGCAGGCTTGGTGATCGAGCCAGGTGCTGGGGCAGGTGTTGGGCTTGCAGTTGGAGCTGGTGCTTGGGCAAGTAGATTAGCATTGCTAGAAGTACCAGCAAACAAGCCTGTTGACAAGATTGCTACGCCTAGAGTTGCAGCGATTGATTTGTGGAAGATGGATCTAGACATGGGAAAAAACTTAATTAATAAGGATAAGCACTGATAATAGCTTATGACTTTTAATTAAGTTTTGTGTTCCCGATCGCAGCTTCGGCAAAAGTTTTGGTTAAATCTTCCCGCGCAGCATCATCGCCATTTCATTTGGTGTGGGCGAGAGTTCGAGGGCAGTCTCTTCGGTGATGCGACCTTCTTGATAAAGGGCAAATAAGGATTTATTCATAGTGAGCATCCCATCAAACTCGCCATCTGTCATCAGTGGCGCGATGTCATCATATTTACCATCCCGAATGTAGTCTTTGACTGTTTCGGTATTGATCAAGATATCGTGATAAGCCGCTCGTTTGCCGTCTGTAGTCCGACATAAACCTTGGGAGATAATCCCCACCAGAGATTCAGCGATTGATACCCGCATTACCGCTTGTTCTTCTGGCTTGAACAGGTTGAGGATCCGCTCGATCGTTTTGATCGCGCTGTTGGTGTGCAGGGTACCGATCACTAAGTGACCAGTTTGGGCTGCTTTGAGCGCGGTATTAACCGTTTCGCGATCGCGCATTTCTCCGACTAGGATTACGTCAGGATCTTCCCGTAGAGCTGCTTTGAGCGCAGTATCAAAAAAGAGCGTATTTGAGCCAACTTCCCGATGCTTGATCAGTGCGCGTTTACTTTTGTGGATAAATTCGATCGGATCTTCGATCGTGATAATGTGGCGCGGCATCTCCTTGTTCATATAGTCCACCATCGCCGCCATTGTCGTCGATTTACCCGAACCAGTTGGCCCAGTCACCAGGATTAAGCCTTTATGCTGATGACAGACATCGCGGAAGACGGCAGGCAAGCGCAATTCCTCTAAGGTGGCAATCTGCATCGGAATCAGTCGCATCACCATTCCATATCCATACAGCGAATCAAATAAATTGATCCGCACCCGCGCAAATTCATACTGGGTAGCACCATCAAAGTCTAGATTCTCGCGAAATTTGCGAATCTCTTCCTCATTCAAAACTTCGTGCAACCATGCCATGAAAG
>JANNBD010000017.1:0-3635 GCA_031385105.1 Chamaesiphon sp. OTE_78_metabat_374 | reverse complement strand
AAATCCAACACCGCATACTTGCTCACATCAGTCAAGAACCAGTATTAATTACTCCTTACAAACAAAAAGAATATATCCAAAGCGTCACCGCCAAACTATTGTAAGAAAGTGACACAATTAGCAGCGAACAACGCCGGATGGGTAAGATTATTAACTTTGGTGTAGTCTATGGTATGGGTGCCGCCAAATTTGCGCGAGAAACAGGGATAAAGACTAGTGAAGCAAAAACCTTCATCGAGAAGTTTTACGATCGATATCCAGGCATTTTCGACTACTTAGAGCGCGTCAAACGCGAAGCAATTGCCCTCGGATATGTCGAAACTGTCTGTGGGCGGCGGCGGTATTTCAAGTTTGAAAGCGGTAAATTACGCGGCTTAAAAGGTAGCGATCCAAATCAGATTAATCTCGATGATTTGGGCAATCTTGGACAACTAGATGCCGGACATTTGCGCGCGGCTGCGAATGCACCGATTCAGGGGTCTAGTGCGGATATTATCAAGCTGGCAATGATCAAAATTGATCAGTTATTAGAACCATATCAAGCAAAGATGTTGCTGCAAGTTCACGATGAATTGGTGTTGGAAATTCCCCAAGATGAGTGGGAGGAGTTGCAGCCAAAGATTAAAGCAACAATGGAGGGCGCAATTGCTTTGAGTGTGCCGATGGTGGCGGAGATTGGCAGTGGGGCAAATTGGATGGATGCGAAGTGATCTTATATCTTGCACCAGTATATAGAAACTGATAAGAATAGCCTCCAAACTTGCTCCTAAGTACTATCCACTATCCACTAAAACACTAGTAACTTTGTTTTGATGCAAGATGTGATTCCAGTTGTGGGCGTAATTGGGATGAAGGAGATGGAAACCCAAACATTGAGTATTAGAACTAGAAAAGGTGGAGATTTAGACGTACTTACTCTTGAGAATCTTCAGCAAAAAATGCACCAAGCAATTCAAGCCAAAAGTTCTTTGTAGCTCTTGGGTACCTTGCGCGAACAGTTGAAATATCCCAACCTGCGGGAAAATATCAGCAGTGTTTTAAGAATACGATCTTGGTGGGCGTTAGTCGGGCGATCAAACCAGTGCTAATCGTACCGAAAACAATGACTTAGTTCGGCTGCTAAACGGCGATCGATAAAATTCTAGATCGTTTACGGCCTATCCTAGATTAAGGTCCATATGATAGTACCCCTTGAATTTTTTCGATTTTTTTATTCTGAGTAACTGTCACCAATACTTCTAGCTCGCCACCTTCAATTCCATCGTTATTGGTCTTGTTAATAGATCTGATCTTCTCAACTCTGACTTGAATGCCTCTTTTGGCAAACGATCCAGTTAGATATGGTGGACTAGATAAATTTCCACCTTTGCGTTTGAGCTTGTATTCGACTCCATTAATTCCGATAAAATAATCGTTGCTACTGCATCGATCGGTGAAGAATGTCACTCGTTTTTGATTGGCGAGATTTTGCTTGCAGATCTGAATTTTATCTGGTTCTCCAGTGTTATTTTGCATACAGTATTGGAGATCGATTTTCCGATGGGCGATTGTTTTAGCCATTGATATATTCGGCGCAACACAATCGCCTGTAGAAATTTCCGTTGGCAATACACGTTCTTGAGCAGATGCAGGATCAATGTTTGCGATCGCCAAAATTGTCACAGCACTTGCAATAAGAGAAGTCGCATTCTGACTGAAATTATTGCAGGTAGTCAAATTATCTCTAATTTGAATCAAGGTTTTAAGATCCATTTGCTCCAATAGAATGTATCTAAAAGTATAGCTTGTTCCTCAAAGCCTTAATCCATGTTGAATGCTTTAACCCTTGATGCTGGCAAGAGTAGATTTAGTCAAGGCTGGAACAATTCGATCGCTAGCAGCCCTCGCACCTGAGAGATTTCGTGCTGCTGGGCCAACTCGTAATGCTGCTAAACCACCCATAATAAATAACTCGCAACCTTGCCAGCGTAGATGCTCGTCAACGACGGGTAAACCATTCACAACCTCAATTGGATGAGCAGCCAAAACATCTTGCAATAAAGGATGATTTCGAGCGTTTAACTGGCTACCAGTGGCAACCCAAATTCGGTCGATCGATTGATGATGAATGCACTCATGAACGGCCGAATTATCACAATGTACTTGCCAGCTATCATCACTCCATTCTACTTGAGACACCCCACATTGCTCGTAGAAGATCACCTTCCCCTCTCGCGCCAATCGTCGCAATTGAGACAACACCACCGGAGTCATCGAACCACCATTTCGCGCCTGCTGAATCATCTGCCAGCGCGTATATAAATCTGGTTCCGCCCAGAAACCTTTGAGATATTTCGGCCCGATCCAACCAGGATCGGCATCGAATAGTTTGCTGTACACGTTGCGGCGAGACATCAACAGCACCTGTGCGCCGCGTTCGACTGCCCCCAACGCCAGATGTCCGCTAGTTAGACCTCCGCCGACGATTAGGAGTCGTTCGCCTTGTAATTGCAATCCTCGCAGGTCTACTTGATGAGAATGCAAGATTCGATCTTGGGGATAACTTGGTGGAATTTGCCCCACCCACTCAGGCAAATTCGGCACGGCTCCGCCGTTGGCAATGACGACTCTACGGGCGATGATGGTTTGTCCATTGGATAAGTGTAAACAGAAGCGAGAACGACCGCGATTCTCCGCTGGAGAGGCTATTGCTGTTGGCGTAAGCCTGCCGTTAGGCACAGCAAACGCGACCCTACCGCCAACGAGAATTGGTTCGACTCGAACAACCTGAGCCGGATAGACGCAACCCTCTAGTTGCCACCGCCGGATCGTTTCTTGGCAAAAATCTCGAAATAGTTGGGTTCCTGGCAAATCGTAGGGCGCGACTAATTCATCGGGACGGGGAGCGGCAAATGTCCGCAGGGCATGAGGATTGGGATCGGGCTGATGGACTGCTGGCGATCGCAAATGCGGAATCTCGAAGGCGGCAAACTGATGATGCCAGCGATTCATCCAGGTACCACTGGGATCGAACGCGAGGAACCGTCCGCGCATAGATTTCTTTTTCTGCAACAGGTGCGTTACCAGAGTCAGCGCGTGCGGGCCAGCCCCCACAATTGCCAGATCGATGAATTCGGGGAGCATGGGTAGATCGAAGGGATTATATAAGAATGATTCTCATTCTAATCTATTTTCTAGATCGTTCGATCGATCCCCCTGGATCGATCATCATCCTCATTAGATCGAATCCGATCGCTTTGACACAATTAGGCGACCAAAGTAAAGCCAGTAATTGTTAGTTTCTTAACTATTTAATTAAGGAGTCTTAACCTAGTTGTGAAACCATAGAGAATGGTTATCATCACAAGCGTAAAAAGTAATTTTACCTGAGCAATTACTTAAGTACTCGTGATTGTTTCCTCGATTCAGATCTGCTTGAGATTGTCTGGCTGCAACGCTACTTGATCGAACTCTGATTAATTAATTAACTTAAGTTGCTACCTACAACCTCAGCGGTTAGAAACCGCTGCTCGTAGTGCAAAGTCCGCCATCGCGGACTAATAAAAAATTACGCGAATGGGGACTTTTCCCCATTAGCCACGATTTAAATAGTAGGCGTTCTAAAGGTAGCAACTTAGGTTAATTTAATAGCATTA
>JANNBD010000538.1:0-10323 GCA_031385105.1 Chamaesiphon sp. OTE_78_metabat_374 | reverse complement strand
AAACAAGCAGTTGTTTGGATAGTGGATTAAGTTAAACTTAAAGTTGGTGAATTAGGTGTTGCTAAAATTCACGAACTAGTAGATGTAATTACCACAGGTAGTTTTGAACCGATGGAATCATCGGGAGCAATTCTCAATTTGGGACACACAGATCCACCGATCAAGATTCGATCGTGTACATTAGATGGAGTACCTGCCTATGCTGGATTTGGGGCAGTAGATCTCTATTTAGGTGCGACTCAATTAGTTGATTACACCACTGAAATCGGCGATGAAGATCGCAAAGAACGTGGTGGCGCACATGTAATTGCTGACTTAATTGCGGGGAAAAGCGTTAATTTACGCGCAATTGGGCAAGGGACAGATTGTTATCCCCGCACCTCATTTGATACGACAATTACCAAAGATACAATCAATCAATTCTATCTCTATAATCCCCGCAATTTATATCAAAACTTTATTGTTGGTGTCAATGGTGGCGATCGACAGCTCTATACTTATCTTGGCCCATTACAACCCCAATTAGGCAACGCTGTTTATTCCAATGCTGGGGCAATTTCACCCCTATTAAACGATCCAGATCTAGAAGTAATCGGTATTGGCACCAGAATCTGGCTAGGTGGAGCCGTCGGCTATGTGGCCTGGGAAGGCACCCAACATTTCCCGCTCCAACGTCGTGCCGAAAATCGCACTCCCATCGGTCCAGCGGCCACCCTTGCCCTTGTGGGTGATGCCAAAGAGATGGATCCCAACTGGGTGCGCGGCTGTTATCTCAAGAATTATGGCCCTTCGTTAATGCTGGGTGTTGGTGTGCCGATTCCGGTTCTAAATGCTGATATTGTGGCGAAATGTGCGGTGCAGGATCGAGATATTTTTGCTCCCGTTGTCGATTTCTCGATTCCCCGTCGGGTGCGGCCAACGTTTGGGCTAGTCAGCTATGAGCAGCTCAAGTCCGGTAAGGTCAAGATTGAGGGCAGGACTGTCCGAGTAGCTCCCCTGGCTAGTATCTATCGATCGAAACAAGTCGCCATTGAACTAAAAGAGATGATCGACAAAGGTGAATTTCTCCTCACTGAAGCGGTATCATCATTGCCACGCGATCGAATTTTCATGCCCCAAGATCGCCGCCAAATGGCTAGTCTTTCTGATGAGTAATTTTAGTCTAGTCCCCCATCCTCTCCGCTCCTATGATTGCGATTTATCCTGGCAGTTTTGACCCAATTACACTTGGTCATTTAGACATTATCGAACGTGGTAGTAAGTTGTTCGATCGAGTTGTTGTCGCCGTACTCCGAAACCCTGGCAAGACACCCTTGTTTACCGTCGAACAGCGGCTGCGCCAAATTCATACAGCCACAAAACACTTACCACATGTGGAAGTTGATAGCTTCGATGGCTTGACGGTTGATTATGCCAATCTGATCGGTGCTAAAGTTTTACTCAGAGGACTGAGAGTAATGTCTGACTTTGAAAAAGAACTCCAAATGGCTCACACCAACAAAACGCTATCAACAGAAATTGAGACGGTGTTTTTGGCAACTTCGACTGAGCATGGTTTCTTGAGTAGCAGTATTGTCAAAGAAATCGCTAGATTTAACGGATCGATCGATCATCTCGTGCCAGCTCACGTTGCCGCCGAGATTTATCAGTCTTATAAAAATCAAGCGAGTCAACACTAACCAAAATAAGCTTGAATAGGTTAGTTACTCACTTTAATATCCGCCAAAAGATCTTCTGGAAAACATGTTTTTAAATAACACCCTAACTTTATGGAGTGCTGCCAGCACACCGCCACTATTGGCGACAGTAGCAGCAGAATATTCGCCAATTATTCTGTCTGGAGTCTTACTCACTCTAGTGACGATCTTTATTGCTAGTAAAGTCGGCTCAGAAGTAGCCAAGCGATTAGACTTTCCACCAGTGCTGGGGGAACTGGTCGCAGGTGTGATTGTGGGAGTTTCTGCTCTCCATCTAGTGATTTTTCCTGAAGGTGGATTAACGGCGGCAGATTCCCTATTGATGACAGCATTGCAAGCTCTCAACCACCTTTCACCAGCGGGACTTGAGACGGTCTTCGAGTCTCAGAGCGAAGTGCTCTCTGTGCTAGCCGAACTTGGCGTGATTATTCTCCTGTTTGAAATTGGTCTAGAGTCTGACTTGCGGCAGCTCAAAGAGGTCGGAATTCAGGCGGTTGTGGTTGCCTGTGTGGGAGTAGCTGTGCCCTTTGCGGCTGGTACGGCGGGATTGATGCTGTTGTTCCATGTGGCAGCAATTCCAGCGATTTTTGCTGGGGCAGCATTGACGGCAACGAGTATCGGGATTACGTCAAAGGTGCTATCGGAGTTGGGGCAATTACAGTCTAAGGAAGGTCAGATCATTGTCGGTGCGGCGGTAATTGATGATGTGCTGGGGATTATTGTCCTAGCGGTGGTTGCCAGTCTTGCCAAAACTGGTGAGATTGATGTGACTAATTTAATCTATTTAATTGTCAGTGCTACTGTCTTTTTGATCGGTTCGATTTTATTAGGCGGCTTTTTTAACCAAGCATTTACAGGAATCGTTGCGAAGCTCGAAACTCGCGGTAACATCATTATCCCCGCATTTATCTTCGCCTTCTTCATGGCATTTTTAGGCAATGCAATTCATTTAGAGGCAATTTTGGGCGCGTTTGCTGCCGGATTAGTATTAGATGAAAGTGATGCGCGGGAAGAGTTAGATGAACTGATTAAACCGATCGCCGATTTACTTGTACCCATCTTTTTTGTAACTGTTGGCGCAAGAGCAGATCTAGGAGTTTTAAACCCGACAGTACCAGAAAATCGCGCCGGATTACTAATCGCCGTCTTTTTAGTTGTGGTGGCAGTGATTGGTAAATTGGTAACTGGCTGGGCGGTATTTGGGATTCCTGGCATTAACCGCTGGGCGGTTGGGGTGGGAATGATTCCCCGTGGGGAGGTGGGCTTGGTGTTTGCCGGAATCGGTGCAGCGAGCGGTATTTTGGATAAACCGTTACAGGTATCGATTATTATTATGGTGATTTTAACGACCTTCGTAGCTCCACCATTTCTCCGCGTCGCTTTTGGTGGAGCTGTCGAAACTGATGCTCCAGTTGAATCACCTAGCGAGTAGGGAAACTGCCTAGAGATTCAGAGCCTTGTTAAAAGTAAAACAAGGCTCAATTTAACGAACCAAAACCCGCCTGCGCGAGTTAGAAATCCTTATTAGTAGATCGAAGATTTAGATTAGCTCGATCGATCCATTCAGGAAGTTCTTGCACATAAACAATCGATCGATCTCCTTCGATTGTGGCGATGAGCTGATATCCAGCTTTGGTTGAGTTGTCGTAAAGATCTAATCTATCTGCGATTTTGGCGGCTTTGCTGAGGTTGGCAAGGCTGCGCTCGTAACGACGCAGGATGTCTGAAATCGGCACATCATGACCACCTAATTTAACTCGACTGCGAACTCGCTGAATATTGGTAGTAGGATTGTTGATGCCAATATAAGTGAGTTTGACAGACCATCCTAATGATTTTACCTCCTGCATTAGATTGAGATAACTGTTACCCGCAAGGGTAGTTTCTACGATGAAGCTACGATTAGACTGGATGTATTTTTTTGCTCGATCAATCGCTTGTCTGCCAGCGGCTAAAGCAGCAGATGCTGGGTTTGCAGGAGCAATTTCACGAGCAATAGCATCAGGATCTATAACTGGGATGTTGGTGGTGGAAAGCTTTGTTAAACTAGATTTTCCAGCTCCGTTGGGGCCAGCAATTACAATCAGTTCGGGCATAGTTTACAGAAGCTCGTCTAGAATTTCTTCAGTACCATCTACTCGTAACCGATACTCGAATTTTCGACCATCTGATTCTTCACGTACCAATTTACTACCGATTTCGTAATAGATTGGCTCCCCCATTGCTTTCAATCGAGCAATGTCTCTGGCTATCTGAATCTGTCCGGCTGCTTGCATTTTTTTAGCGATGACTGCACTATCTTCACCAGGAATAATGCTGAGATCTATATCGGTATTAGGCTTTTTGTAATTCATGATATCCTCTGCTAACATCACTATACCAGTTGTTTAATATTTCACATGACTGCAAAAAATATCGAAAAGTTACTGAATCAAGCTTTGCTCCATGAGGGGAAAATGGAACATGCATTGTACGAGCATGAACTTATAGAAGTTTTAGACGACCTAACGCTGTCCATGCAAAAAGACAAAGACGACTACATTTTTACTGTGACTGAAAATCGTGGTCACGTAGCGATGCTACTTGTTGAAAAATCACAGAGAATTTGGACAAATGAGCAGGCTAGAGAAAGGCTCAAAACCCTATGGAATGATGCATATGAAAACAACATGAAGAAATTGATTCCAGATTTTGCTCGACAGCTCTACAAAAGTGAATTGCCGATCAACGGTGTAAAAGTCGCTAAAGTCTGAGAAGTAGAATGTGCTTGTAACAGGCATGTCTGGCTCTAACCGTAACAATGTCCTTTCAAATCCAAGCTGTTGCCAATTAATCTCTCTCCAGAATTACACACACGATCCCGATCGAATCCCACCGCTGGAAACTCTCATCATCGATCGAGTGTCAGAGTAACCATACCTCGAAACTCCGGTGGTGAAAGATATGTACTCAGATCGATTTCAGCATTCAAAGTCCAGACTGTGGTTGACTATAATTTGTGCAAGTTTATCGATCGCTAGCACCACCAATATTCCTGCTATGAGCCAACCACCGAACCGCCCCAGCGCGGCAAATCAGGCTCCTGCGCCTGCGGTAATTCAATCGATCCGGCAAGCGGTCAAAAAGCAGTTTGGGGTGGCGCAGGTGGCGGTGGTGAGTGCAACTGAGCAAAGTTGGCCGGATGGCTGTTTGGGATTGGCCAAAGCTGAGGAAGTTTGCACGATGGCGATCGTGGCTGGTTGGCGAGTTGAGGTCAGTGACAAGCTTCAAACTTGGTATTATCGTACCGATCGCACAGGCAAGACGCTCCGGCTTGAGAATCCAGAGCGAAGCGTGCTACCCCAACCAGTTGCTAGTAAACTGATTCAACAGGTGGCAAAGGACACCAATATTCAAGCAGGAAAACTTCGCATTGCTGAAGTTAAAGCCAAAACCTATGATGGTTGTCTGGGCATCTATCGCCCAGATCGAGCCTGTACTAAAATTGCGATTCAAGGCTGGCAGTCGATCGTCACTAGTTCCAATCGTACCTATATTTATCATCTTAGTCAGAATGCCGATCGGATCGCTCAAAATGCCACCGCTAGTGGTGCAAAGCGGAAAATTAACGTTTCGTTTGAAACCTTTGGGACGATTACACCGCTGGCTGCTCCTGAGGTCTTTAGCAGCAGTACATCGGGCGATCTGACAGGTAGAATGAGTAGAATTGTGCTCACTCAAGATGGCAAAATTATCCGCTATCAATCTTCCCCCACGGCAAGATTTGCGCCAGTAGTGATTAAAACATTGTCACTCGATCGACTAAACGCCTTCAAAAAAACTTTGGCAGATCGGCAATTCCCCAACTTAAATGGTTTGAGCTACCTCACCAGTGCGGCACTTGCTGACTATCCAACAACAACCTATCAAAGCCAAGCTGCGGCGACACAATTTATCGATTTAGAGAAACAGAGCTTACCAAAATCGCTGCAACAATCGATATTGGGTTGGGATTCTTTGGTAGCTCCGGTTAAGTAAGACGAGATCAAAAATGCTTAAAATAAGACTCCTCAAGATAGAATTATCTAAGCGTTCCCGACTCCTTGAAGTTGAGGATATGTCTTCTGACTTCTCGATCGACGAAGTACCCAAAATCTACAATCGAAATGACAGTTTCTCGTACTATTTGCCTGGGTTTTCTTGCCGTCATTTTGACTGGCGCAATGCTGCTGATGCTGCCGTTTTCGACGACGAGCGGGCAGTGGAATGATCCGATCGTGTCATTGTTTACCTCCACCTCTGCCGTCTGCGTTACGGGGCATGTGGTAGTCGATACCGCCACTCATTTTTCCCGATTTGGACAGTTGGTGATTATGCTGCTGATCCAGATTGGCGGTTTGGGCTACATGACGGTGACAACTTTTCTACTGCTGTTGCTCGGCAGGAGATTTGGGCTAAAGGACAAAGTTGCCATTCAGCAATCACTCGATCGGCGTGTGCTTCAGGGCAGTACTCAGGTTCTCCAATCGATTATTGCTACCACGCTGCTGTTTGAGCTAACGGGAATTTTTCTACTACTGCTGGTATTTGTCCCCGATCTCGGTTGGGCAAAAGGGCTGTGGTTTGCCGTCTTCCATAGTGTCAGTGCTTGGAACAATGCTGGCTTTGGCTTGTTTTCTGATAATTTGGTGGGCTATCGAGGTTCCTTTTTAGTCAATGCGGTAATTACCGGACTGATTATCTTTGGGGGAATTGGTTATGAGGTGCTGTTGGAGTTCTATGTGATGTTCCAAGAGCGACTGCGACGACAAAAGATGAAGACAGCCCGCACGTTGAATTTTCAGGTAGCTGTGAGTACAACCCTGATTTTACTATTTGGCGGTACTTTAGTGATTTGGGCGATCGAATCTAGAAACCCCCAGACATTAGGATCGCTGAATACTTACGAGCAAATATTAGCCGCGTGGTTCCAAGCTGTCACTGCCCGCACCGCTGGCTTCAATACAATCGACGAATCCAAACTAACGATCGCGGGGATGTTTGTGACGGTTGCCCTGATGTTCGTTGGGGGTAGTCCGGGCGGCACGGCGGGCGGAATCAAAACTAGTACCGCAAGGGTGATCGCAAGCTGCACTTATGCGATTTTACAAGGGAAAGAGTCAGTCGTTCTCTATCGCCGTCAGGTGCCAAATACACTGCTGCTCAAAGCAATTGCTGTCTCTTTTGGATCGCTGGTGACAGTCCTGTGTGGGACGATTGCCATTTCGATCGCCGAGCCACGGCTAAACTTCATCACTATTCTGTTTGAAGTAGTTTCTGCCTTTGCCACCGTCGGACTTTCGACTGGGATTACCGCAGGGCTGACATCTTTTAGTAAACTGGTGTTGATCGCGACCATGTACATTGGACGAGTCGGAATTTTGCTACTGATTTCCTCGGTATTGGGCGATCCGAAACCTAGTACTGTCAGTTATCCAGAAGAATCCCTATTAGTAGGATAAGTGGATAAATAATTAAGTGATGAGTAAGTAATTTTGCTAGCGTTGCTAATTTGAATAGCTATCAACTACTCTCTACCCTCTACCCTCTACTCCCTACCTTCAAAGTTATGACCAATTCAACAGAACGCCCTGCATTCAGCTTTTTTCGTAATTTAAGACCAAATAAACCTCGCCAATTTGCCGTAATTGGTTTGGGTAGATTTGGGCGAGCGGTATGTGAAACGCTCCACCAGTCGGGTTATGAGGTATTGGGTACAGATGTCAATGAAAGCCGAGTCGCTGATATTTTAGCTGCCGGAATTTCCGCCCACGCAGTAGTTTTAGATTCTACTAATCCCCTAGCACTCAAGGAGGCGGGAATATTTGAGTTTGATACTGTAATTGTAGCGATCGGTAACTACTTACAAGAAAGTATTATTACTACTCTTAATCTCAAAGAAGCTGGTGTTACCTACGTGATTGCTAAAGCTTCTTCGGATGTTCATGCCAAACTGCTTCAAAAAGTTGGAGCTGATCGAATCGTATTGCCGGAACATGAAGCAGGTTGCAACTTAGCACAGACACTGACTAAGCCTGGAATCTTAGATCGCTTCGATTTAGACCCCGAACACAGTATTGTCGAAATCAAAGTGCCAGAGTCTTTTTATGGCAAAACCATCCTAGAACTCAGGCTGCGGAGTGATTACGGACTCAATGTGCTCGCGATCGGTCAGTCTCAACATTTTGATATTAACCCAAAACCCGATCGACGGCTCTGTGAGGCAGATGTATTAGTAGTAATTGGGACTAAATCGGATCTCGACAGGTTGCCACTTTAATCGAAATTGATCGATCTTTTATTCCACTGATACCAGAGCTTTTTCTGTTTCTTCAGCCTGAACTACCACCGTGGGAGCGACTGTAGCTGTGGCTGTTGATTTTGAAGGTACTGAAGTGGTCAGTGGTAAACTATCTTTATATTTTTCATATAGCTCAGTAGCTGGGATTGCTGTTGCAAAACTTTTTGGCAATCGATACTGCTGTCGATCGTATTTCTGCCGGACGTTAGCAACAGTTTTACAGTAAGTTTCCCATTTTTTCATGAGTAGCAAGAATGCTTGGAATTTTTGATAGGCATCTTCATGCTTATCTTTCAGCCCAATATATTGCAACATTTTGGCATAAGTTTCTGGGCGATTATATTCGTCAGATACGCCAATAATTGGCCCTAGTTTTTCAAACACGTCATATTTGACCATTACTAGTAGTAGTAAACTATCAAGATTTAGCAAGTCTTCATTTTTTAGCTCACTGATTGTATTGTTCACACCACGAAGAACCGAGAAATCGTCAAAGTTATATCGTTTAAATAGTAGTAATAATTTCAGTCCAAGCGGAGTTTGAGCCACTTTACCCACTTCTGTTGCATACGCTTGCAAGGCAATTTTTCCTTCTTCTGTTTTTAGCTGTGGTAATAGCTCTGCTAATTTTTGATTAACTTGCTGTGTAAAATCGCTGGCATCGAGTTCTTCAGCCAACAGTTTATTAACTAGCTTGTATAGTTGTTGTTGCGTGCTGCTGCAATGTCTGGATTCGCCACCTTCAATCGTTAGAAAGCTATTTTGAGCACCGATTGCTGCATTAAGCATTGCCAGGATATCATCTAGACCTGTATATTCACCTATTGACCGATGAATGTAGCTTTTAATCTTGACGAAGGCTGTAAATTCGCTATTTCCAAACTTTTCACCGTGCATATTTTCAGCTTGATTGCCGATCGTAATCAGTTGGTCTAAATTACGCTGATGTAGAAATTCGTCACTTTCCAATATTCTGGGTTTCTGAAATTTGTCTGTTAATTTAGACCAGAATGAATTACGTTTAAACTCTAACATTTTCTTAGAGCTTAGTAATAAATGCACAACTGGAAACAGAGCCAGACCACCGACAACGACTATAATTGCGATTACCAACGGTGTTGACAAGACAAATGTAAAATTCGAGTTACCAACTACGGCTGTGCTGCCATTTTCAGTAGTAGTCGTCGTAGTGGGATTCGTACCAGTAGAACCATTTAGCTCCGTTCCTTTCTTCGTATATTCTGGATCGTCAAATAGTTCGGCTGGATAGTCTTTTTGAATCTTTTTATTAATGGCATTAGGATCGGGTAAAGCTACGCCACCGACAGTTCTAGGCGGGGTTGATTCACTTTTAGCAGGTTTAGACTGAGATCGAGCTGCGGTAGGGATTAGAGCACTTGAAACGGATATGCCAACACTGCTGATAAGTACTGATTTTGGTAGATGACTGGACATAATAGCTCGATCGAATAATATTGCTTATTCTTAGGCTACCCAGTAGCATACACAAAAGATACATTATCTAAAAAGAGCCTAGCTAGTTTTTACCAGCTAGGCTCTAAACTTAAATATTAAAATCTCAATCTAGAATAGACCTAGAGTCAGAGAAGTGGAGATTGGCATGGTTGCGCCAATTCCCAAGTAGATGGTAAAGACAGTTCCGAATAGGAATGCTGCCATTGCTACTGGACGACGGAATGGGTTTTGGAATTTGTTGACGCTTTCGAGGAAAGGAATAGTCAACAGACCTAATGGTACGCCAGCCATGCAAGCGATTCCTAACAGTTTGTTAGGCAACACTCGTAAGAGTTGGAATACAGGCCATAGGTACCATTCAGGTAGGATTTCGAGTGGAGTAGCAAACGGGTTAGCAGGTTCGCCAACTAGTGCTGGATCCAAGATGGCTAATGCTGTGCAGCAACCGATCGTACCAAAAATTACGACAGGGAAGACGTAAAGTAGATCGTTAGGCCAAGCTGGTTCGCCATAGTAGTTATGACCCATGCCTTGAGCTAGCTTTTCTCTCAAGTAAGGATCGGAGAGATCCGGTTTTTTGATGGCTGACATAGTAAGTACAGTTATTTAGTGAATAGTTATTAGTTATTCTGTTAACAGCAATTTGTTAGCAGTCAACAGCAATCAGTAAAAGGCTCAACATTGTCAAACTCAACTGTCAACTGTCAACTGTCAACCGTCAACTGTTTACAAAGGACCAGAGATACCTTGCTTGCGAATCATGATGAAGTGAAGCAACATGAATACAGCAATCAACCAAGGCAATACAAAGGTGTGAAGACTGTAGTAACG
>JANNBD010000499.1:0-2300 GCA_031385105.1 Chamaesiphon sp. OTE_78_metabat_374 | reverse complement strand
TCCATGCTCACAGCCACCTTCCGAGCGAGTTCGACCATCCGATTGGCATAGCCCCATTCGTTGTCATACCAAACCAGGATTTTTACTTGAGTCTCATTGACTACCATCGTCGAGAGCGCGTCAACAATCCCAGAGCGGGGGTCGTCTTTGTAATCGATCGACACCAGCGGACGTTCCTCATAGCCGAGAATACCTTTTAGCGGTTCCTGTTCAGAGGCTGTCTTGAGTAATTGATTAACTTCTTCAACGGTGGTCGATCGCATCACTTCAAATACACAATCTGTCAGGGAAGCATTAAGTAATGGCACCCGCACCGCTAAACCATTGAGTTTGCCCTTGAGTTCGGGATAAATCATGGTGATCGCAGTTGCCGATCCAGTGGAGGTGGGAATCAGCGATAAACTAGTGGCTCTAGCTCGACGCAAATCTTTATGCGGTGCATCGACGATCGTTTGCGTATTCGTATTGTCATGGATGGTCGTAATCATGCCATGCTTAATTCCTAAGCCTTCATTAATTACCTTTACGACTGGAGCTAGGCAGTTGGTAGTGCAGGAGGCAGCCGTGAGCAAATGATGCTGATCCGGCTCATACAGTCCATCATTTACTCCCATCACAATATTCAGGGCTGATTGCTTCACCGGAGCCGCCACAATTACCTTTCGCACACCGCCTTTAAAGTAGGGATCGAGGGTTTCAGGAGTTCTAAATTTACCAGAGCATTCCAACACCAAATCGACACCCAAATCCTGCCAAGGTACATCTCCAGGTTGAGCATGTTCGCTAAAAGTCAGGTGTTTACCATCGATCGAGACTGTCCCGTTCTCCGCTGTTACTTCAGGTGCCCACCGTCCGTGAACAGAATCAAACTTGAGTAAGTGCGCTGCTGTCTCAGCCCCGCCTTTAACCTCATTGATATGTACAAATTCTAATTCTGGCCAACCCCACGCCGCCCGCAAATCTAACCGTCCAATCCGTCCAAATCCATTGATGCCCACACGAATTGTCATTGGCTTTCCTCTGCTGAAGTTTTACCGCTTACTATATCGACATCAGTTGATATAGATGTTCATCGATATCTTATCAATTGATATCGATTTATGTCAATATGGAATCTATGAAGTCTCTAAAAACGTTGCCAGCTTTTTGTTGTCCACCCTTATTAGCTGGTCGCCTGACCGAAACCGAAGCTGCCAGTGCCGCAGTTTTGTTTCGAGTACTAGGCGAACCAGCACGACTCCAGTTGCTGAGTCTAATTGCAGCCCAGCCGAGTGGAGAGGTGTGTGCCTGTGAGTTGGTAGAATCTTTGGGACTTTCGCAGCCGACGGTCAGCCATCATCTCAAGGTGATGTTTGAAGCGGGTTTATTAATGAAGCAGCGGCGGGGCACCTGGATCTATTATCGAATTGCCCAGGAACAGTTGATGTGTATTCGAGACGTTCTAGGTTAGTTCGTTCGCGTAGCGTAGGCAAAGCCTAATCGAGCAGTATGTTTCGCTGCCACGATGCGGATGTTTGGTATTTGCATTTATATTGATGACAATCTATATTTACTTGCTGGTATATTGACTATCATCAATATAGATCGAAATCACAATTAGAACGATCGAGTGTATCGATCTCAGAGCTGCTAAATACGTCCGAATTTTCTTAGTACTCTACGGCGTAAATAACAGTACTATTTTGGGAAGAGTTGGGAGTTGGGTGTTCGGAGTTCGGAGAATCTGAATAGTGGCTGAACTTGCGCCGTAGAGTACTAGTATGTTTACCTCGATCGAGATTGATGGTCGGTGTTTACATTTATATTGACCGTCATCGATATAGATCGAAATCATAGTTACGGCGATTAGATTGTGCCTTCGCTGTGCGAACGATCACACTAGACCCTAGACTAATCGCACTTAACACCAACAAAAATTACAGACGCAGGTTTCCCTGTGCGTGGATCTAACGGTTCGCGGATTTCGACTAAGGTGAATCCGTTGGTGCGATAAAGTTTTACCCATGTTGCTAATGTCCGAAAATACCAGGGAGCTGGATCTGTGAAATCATCGCTAAAACCAACCCAATCAGCAGATCTCCAGCCATCGACATAGGCGAGATCTCCACATGAGATCGTCGGGTGAAGGGTTTGGATAATAAATGCGCCTTGGGGATTGAGCAATAATACGATCAATCTAAATAAATCTACGACTGACTCATTCCCAAATAATGAAAAATTAGCAACTACGACATCAAATTTCTCGGCTAATTTACCAGCCGCAATTTCTGCGTAAGTAGCTACTTCAAATCGATCGATAC
>JANNBD010000480.1:0-2851 GCA_031385105.1 Chamaesiphon sp. OTE_78_metabat_374 | reverse complement strand
CTATCGCAATGCGATCGCCACCTACTCCCACGGGCCACTGATCCCCAAGAACCCCTTCATCGCCGACTGGATGATCAAACCCGACGATGATGGGTTTCTGGCCGCCTAGCAGATCGGTTAGTTCGGCGGCGAGTCTTTTGGCGGTAATCTCGAATACCACGTTGCCAGTGCAGCGGGGGACATCAATGCCTGGATGTTTGCTTTCTAGATCGATGATCCCCATCCCTTCAATCCGTTCGCCGAGTCCTGGCTCATAAAATCTGCCCAGCAGTTGGGGTGAACCGCAGGTAAATACACCTGGTGCGCCTGCATCTAGCTTCGCTTTGATCGCTTCGGCTTTGGCTCCAGCGAGATCGCGCATGACGATTTCCTGCTGCCGATCCTGGGCACCACCGCCTGCCATAATGTCGATTTGATGGATGCTATCAGGATGGGAATTGACATCAAATGGAATTACTTCGACGTTAATACCTCGCCATTGAGCGCGTTGTTGGATCGCAATTACATTACCTCGATCGCCATAAGTACTCATTAATGTAGGATAGAGCCAGCCGATTTTTAGTTCTAAAGTTTGAGTCATGATTGTTTGGTAATGCTGAGTTTTTATATCCCTGGCTGTTTATTTGGAGACGAGGACAAAACCTCGTGTTTTACCAGCGTCGGCATCGATTGTCTTAATTGCTTGCCATAAATCTACCGCTTTGACCCACACAGGCGGATATTTGTAGCGGGAAACATCTAAAATCAGGAACCGATCGGTAAGTTGGTTGTAAGCAGCAATGGGTGAAATATGACCGCCACGCTCTTGTCCAACGGTTTTTCGTAAGTAATTAACGATCGCAAAATTGCCGCGCTCGGAGAGATTTTGACGCAGAAGAGATCTAAATCGCTCTAAATCTAGATCCGAACCATAATAAACATTGACTTTGGCTCCATGACTGGTTAGCAAACCGCCCAACTGAGCTAATGTCATGCCACTTTTTGCAACTAAATCAGCCGAAATTACTTTTTTAGTCTCTTCTTTATTGAAGAAATTCTCTTGAGTAAATGCTCGAAAAGGTTTAGTTTGTGGTGATTCTGGTGCGGGTATTCCCAGTGCATTCAATACCATCACACTACTAGCAACGCCACAATAAGCCTGATTAATTTGGGTGACAAATTGATTGCTCAATCGGAAATAATCTTGTCTGCTCTGACTATTAATTAAGAGTTGTTCGCCTTCACTCGAATCAAAAGGAATCAGTTGTGGTGCTGTTGGCAGTGTTTGAGCGAATGTCTGAAGATTATTTAAGGAAATTGTAAATAACCCTATGCTCCATAATATTTGATGTTTCATTAGTTCTGATATCCCGATCTGTTTGTTAATTTAGACTAAAGAATCTTTTTACCAGTTAAGATTTCACGCACATCTAACATTGCTGAATAGGTAGGAATAACGTGCAGAATTTCGTCGGTTGCTGTTAATGCTAATGCTGTATCGATCGCATCCTTGAGATCTTCCTTGACGATAATGTCACAACCGCCATCTAGACTAGTTTTGCTGTATTCCAATCGCAATGCCATATCATAAACGCGATCGCCACTAACCACAATTGTGCCGCCAGCATTGACAAATTTTTCAGTATCTACATCCCAAATCCACGACACATCGGTACCATCGGGAGTACGATCGTTGAGGATCATTAAACTCACAGAACTACCACCAGTTTTGTTAACTTGACTAACAGCGCGGATAGTTTCATTCATACTCGCTGGATTTTTGGTTAATAAAATCCGCACTTTTTTACCGTTATAAAATATCTCTTCCGATCGACCAAAGGCGGCTTGGAAGTTGCTAATGGTATTGAGAATAATGGGCTTACTAATCCCGATCGATTCCATTGTGGTCACGGCGGCGAGAGTATTGTACTTATTGTAGACACCGATTAATACCTGCGGCCATTCTCTACTATCGATCGAGAGTTTGCTCTTGGTGAAGTCACATTTAGGACAGTCAAAATCACCCTGGTGGGAGAGATATACGCCTTTATATTCGAGGGCAGTGCCACAACTTGGACAGTAAATTGAATCTACGGCATGAGGAATTTCATCCAGATATAGTTCTGGTTCGCTCAGTCCAAAATATTTAACTTGTTTGGGTTTATCTCCTTTGGCTAATTGCTGTCCCAAATGAGCCAGAGCTGGATCGTCACCGTTAGTAACTAAAATTGTGTCGCAATCTAATTCGGCAATTGCCTTGCCCCAACGATAGGTAATTGTATCAACTTCGCCGTATCGATCGAGCTGATCGCGAAATAGATTTAGGGCGATTACATACTTGGGTTTAAGTTGGGGAATTACCAGCGGAATCACATTTTCATCTACTTCGAGAATGCCGTAGTCAGCCTTGAGCTTACCAGTCAAACTCGTCTTTTCTAGTAGTGTGGTGATTAAACCATTAACTAAATTTGCTCCGGCTTCATTGTGAACTACCTTCCAACCATCTTTTTCTAAGATATCTCGCAGTAATAGCGAAGTAGTTGTTTTACCATTCGTGCCAGCAACGATAATTACGCCATATTTAATCTGTTGGGACAGCATGGCTAAAATCTGCGGGTGCAGACGTTTACCGATGGTACCAGGCAGCACACTGGCGGCACCTAGCTTGAATGTCCGAATTGTCGCGGTAATTGTCTTGGCGGCAAATACGGCAATTCCCAACCTGACTCGATCTAATAAATTTATCTGCACCTTACACCCTGTTTCAGCGATGGACTAGTATCGGGGTGACTACACCACCTGAAGCTGCACATTATATCAATTCTTGGGTCAAATCTTACTGGATGATGGTTAAATGATCGGGCTGATGGAC
>JANNBD010000437.1:0-7362 GCA_031385105.1 Chamaesiphon sp. OTE_78_metabat_374 | reverse complement strand
TTCGGTTTTGCGCGATCGAGTATGTTTCGGTTTGTAAAATTTTAGAACTAATGTGGTAGTAGTTAATTGTGCCAGTGGTACATAGAGGAGATTAATGGCTCGATCGCGAGATAGCAACGGTTTGAAGATATTATTAAAAATCTGGCTGTATCAGTTAGTTCTGGATATAATATCATCTAGTATAAAATACTACTCAACTTTTAGCCAGTGCCGCTATAGGTAGAATTGACGATCGAGAGTACAATTCGATCTAAATTCACGATCGCGATCGCAAGCTAGGTATGACGGGTAGATTGATAGTTTTAACTGGTCCTAGTGGTGTCGGCAAAGGTACATTGCTCAAAGCTTTGCTGGAGAGACATCCAGAGCTGTATTTATCAACTTCTGCTACCACGAGACTGCCCCGCGTAGGTGAGGTAGATGGGGTTCATTACTATTTTTATACTCGCGATCGATTTGAAGCGACAATCGCGGCTGGAGCGTTATTAGAATGGGCAGAATTTGCGGGTAATTACTATGGTACGCCGATCGATCCAGTGCGGGAGCAGATCGATCGAGGCAACTCGGTAATTTTGGAGATTGAACTAGCCGGAGCTAGACAAGTCGCCAAGATCTTCCCCACTGCGGTGAGAATTTTTATTCTCCCGCCGGATATCGCGACATTAGCAGCGCGAATCAGGGAGCGCGGTACAGATTCAGCCGAAGCGATCTCCCGCCGCCTAGAGCAAGCAACTGTCGAAATCGCCGCCCAAAAAGAATTTGACTATCGAATTGTCAACGATGATTTTGAATCAGCCCTAGCAGAATTAGAGCGATTGATAAATAGTGCCTAAGCAAAGTTGGTGAGGGCACCCCTACACAATCTACCTGTAGAGGTGCCCTTCGTGGGTACCCAAAATTTTCTATTCTTCCCAAGAGTCTAGATCTAGTGCAGGTGAACCACCGCGATCAAGTTGCTTGAATACTACCTGAAGTTGGAACCAAAGTAGAATAGCAATAAAAATGGTCAATGGCAGCGCAATACTGTAGGCTAGCCAAGTCGGGAAACCGAAGATTTCCAATCCAGCCGAGAGAAAGACAATAATTCCCAAGCAAATGCCCAAGAAAGTCAGTCGTAAACTCAGATCGTCAGCCGTTGCGAGCTGAATATCCTTGCGGTTTACGGACCAATCTTTGACCGTTTGGCGTAGAGTACCATCAAACGCAGCACCACAGGCGATACCAGCGAGCAAACCAGCGATTAAAACAAAATACGGTGGGTCTTGTGGAAAATAATACATGTAAAGAGTTGGGAGTAAAGAGTTGGGAGAAGTGGATAGGTGCGATTCACTATCCACTATCCACTATTCACGATCCACTATCAACTAATTAACGTCTCCCAGTCCCCTTACCTCAGTCCAAAACGCTCCAACGGCCAAAAGCGGAAGCAGGCGTGACCGATAATATTCTCATTGGGTAAGAAGCCCCAAACGTGGGAATCATTGCTATTGTTGCGGTTGTCACCCATTACAAATAGTTGGGCTGGAGGGACAACCATTGGCGACATCGGATAATTGGGTGCTTCGGCGATATAGGACTCGGTTAACAGCTCACGGTTAATCAATACACGCCCATTTTTGACTTCGACAGTATCACCAGGTAAGCCGATAACTCGTTTGATAAAAGCTTGATCTGGCTCAAAACCTTGTGCTTGCAACTGGGGTGGTGGTGCAAAGACGATAATGTCTCCCCGCTGGGGTGGATGGGTATAGTAGGAGAGCTTTTCAACGATTAATCGATCGCCAATATCTAATGTCGGTAACATTGATCCAGAAGGGATATAGCGTGGCTCTGCTACAAATGTCCGAATAAAGAAGGCTAGTACCAATGCCAGCACCAAAATCGTGATGTTTTCACCCCACTTTCCCCACAATCTCGCCAGCAATGGTTGCGGCGCAGTTGATACTAAGGGAGATTCATCAGGCTTGGTCTTCATGTATGAGCTACTGGAAAAGATCGCGTTCTATAGCCATCCTAAATCATTTCAGAATCTTCAGGTATGCTACTAAGTGAGCAAAGTAGCATACCTGAAGATTAACCTGGAGTGGGAAAAGCATGAATATCTGGGTGTCAAACTTGTTAATTTTCTTTGTCAAGCAGAATTGCTGAATTGACGATCGTGGTATAGCTAGTTATGTAAGGCTTTGCAGTCATTGAGCTAAGAGTTAAAAATCATACCCCTACCCCTACCCTCTGTCTTGATTCGCTGTCTTGTCGTTTTTTTTATTAGGGGGGAACCCCCGAAAAAAAACGCCGCTAAACCCTCGGGGAACCCGAGGAGCGCGAATCGCTATCCCCTAACCTCTCTCCTCTATTCCCATCATGGCTGTATTGAACACGATCGAACAACCCAAATTTAAGCTATGGTTGGCAGCAATTAAACCACCGATGTATACGGTAGCAATTGTTCCAATTACGGTGGGTTCTGCTGTTGCTTATAGTCAGACTCAATCGATCAATCTGAATATTTTGAGAACGTTTTTGGGTGCGGCGATCGCCATTATTGCTTGGATGAATATTAGCAATGATGTGTTTGATAGTGATACGGGAATTGATGTTAATAAAGCCGAATCGATCGTCAATCTAACTGGCAATCGAAATTTGATGTTTTGGCTGGGAAATCTATTTTTGTTATTGGGTTTAGGCGGGATTGGATCAATCGCGTGGGGTCAACAAGATATCACGGTAGTGGCGATTGTGTTGGTATGTTGTTTGCTGGGATACACTTATCAAGGCCCTCCATTCCGATTGGGCTATAAGGGTTTGGGTGAAATAATTTGCACGTTTTTCTTTGGACCATTTGCTCTGAGTGCAGCTTATTACAGTCAAGCCCAATCATGGTCGATCGCTAATTTAACAACTTCGATTATTATTGGTATCTCCACTAGTCTAATTTTATTCTGCTCACATTTTCATCAGGTCAAAGATGATTTAGCGGCTGGTAAATTGTCACCAATTGTCAGAATGGGTACAAAAATGGGTGCGCGAGTATTGCAGTGGAGCACGGCGAGTATTTACATTGTGACAGTCATTGGCATAATTAGTAAATTATTTCCGATCGCTACATTATTAATATTTCTCAGCCTGCCATTAGCTGTCAAATTAACTAATTTTGTTTCAACATATCACGATCGACCAGAGATAGTTCGTACCTGTAAATATCTAGCGGTGAGATTACATTTTGTGAGTGGATTGCTGCTGGCTTTGGGGTTTTGGTTGCCACTCTAGATTAGGGAGGCGGTGGGTTGTGCCCAACGCTTAAGTCGTCTTATGAGGCTGATCGTTCTCAGGTTAAAAAACTAATTACTAGGCTGTTCTTAATCCGAACTCACGTTACCCATCTCAGTTGTGGGCTGAGTGAGTGGAGAGAGCAGATCTGATTGACCGCAAAGCAATTAAAATACTGTACATGTATACAACTTAAAACAAGTGTATGATAAAAGTACAAAAGATGAGTCTGTCTGTTTAAATGATTCATAGGAAAACCCACAATGGGTCTGCTCGTTGGTAGTAGCATAGCGTTTGCCCCAGCAATAGCCGATCCGCTGGGAGAATCGTATTCATAAGTGAAAAGAACAGTTTCCCGAACCGGGAACACCAATGACCCAGAACCCTTCAACTCCTCTGAGTTTAAAACCCTCTTATGACGACTCTCACCCCCACAGAATTGCATCAAATTCACGGCTTTTGGCGGGCGTGTAACTACCTCGCTGCTGGGATGATTTATCTGCAAGATAATCCCCTGTTGCGCGAACCGCTGAAACCAGAACACATCAAAAATCGCTTATTGGGGCACTGGGGTACTAGCCCTGGATTGAGCTTCATTTACACCCATCTCAACCGAGTTATCAATAAATTCGATCTCAATGCCATCTATCTGGCTGGGCCTGGACATGGTGCGCCTGGAGTCTTGGCTCCGGTATATTTAGAAGGCAGCTACTCAGAGATTTACACCGATAAATCTGAAGATCTAGAGGGAATGCGGGCTTTCTTCCGTCAGTTTTCCTTTCCGGGGGGGATTGGTAGTCACTGTACCCCCGAAACCCCTGGTTCGATTCATGAAGGGGGCGAACTTGGCTATAGTATCTCCCATGCCTACGGTACGGTACTAGACAATCCGGATCTAATTAGCGTCGTTGTCGTTGGTGATGGTGAAGCCGAAACTGGGCCACTAGCAACCGCTTGGCATTCCAATAAGTTCCTCGATCCCCGTCGGGATGGGGTGGTATTGCCGATTTTGCACCTGAATGGTTACAAGATTAATAACCCGACGATCTTAGCGCGGATTAGTCATCAGGAATTAGAGAGCTTATTGGTGGGTTATGGCTACACTCCCTACTTTGTGGAAGGGGATGACTATGACACTATGCATGAAGCAATGGCGACGACACTCGATCGATGTATCGCAGATATTCATGCCCTCCAAGCACGCTCCCGTGCGGCTGGAGACACGATTCGCCCAATGTATCCGGCGATCGTGTTCCGCTCTCCCAAGGGCTGGACGGGGCCAAAATCACTCGATGGTCATCAAATAGAGGGTTCCTGGCGATCGCACCAAGTCCCGCTCAAAGCAGTCAAACACGATCCCGAACAACTCCAAATGTTGGTGGATTGGTTGAAAAGTTATCACCCAGAGGAACTATTTGACGAGGATGGTAAATTGCGATCGGAATTTCGATCGCTTGCGCCGCAAGGGAATCAGCGAATGGGTAGCAATCGCCACGCCAATGGCGGCTTATTGCGAAAGTCCCTTCACCTGCCAGATTTTCGCCAGTATGGGGTTGATGTCCAGGTACCAGGATCGATCGAAGTATCAAATACTTATCCCTTGGGTGTATTGATGCGAGATATCATCCAAACTAATCCCGATAATTTCCGTTTATTTGGCCCAGATGAGACGGCTTCTAATCAACTTCAGGCGGTGTACGAAGCCACCCAGAAGGTGTGGTGGGGGTCATACTTACCCGAAGACGCAGATGGGAGCGAGATGGCTCTAGATGGGCGAGTGATGGAGATGTTGAGCGAACATACTCTAGAGGGCTGGTTAGAGGGCTATTTATTAACTGGTAGACATGGATTGTTATCGACCTACGAGGCATTTGTTCACGTGATCGATTCGATGTTCAACCAACACGCTAAATGGTTGGAAATATCCCGTAAATTATCCTGGCGAGCAGAAGTTGCATCACTTAATCTCTTAATTACTTCAACAGTCTGGCGACAGGATCATAACGGGTTTACCCATCAAGATCCTGGCTTTCTGGATTTAGTTGCGAATAAAAGTATGGAGGTGGTGCGGATTTATTTACCACCCGATGTAAATTGTTTACTAGCGATCGCCGATCGATGTTTTAAAAGTACCGACAAAATTAATGTGATCGTTTCGGATAAACAACCCCATCTTCAATATTTAACGATGAATGCGGCGATCGCTCATTGTACTAAAGGGGTTGGGATTTGGGAGTGGGCGAGTACAGATGTCGGTGTCGAACCGGATCTAGTAATTGCCTGTGCTGGCGATGTTCCCACCCAGGAAGCTCTCGCGGCTACGGCTATTTTACACGAGGCATTTCCCGATCTGAAGATTCGGTTTATTAATGTTGTCGATCTCTTAGCTCTCCAACCACCACTAGAATATCCCAATGGTTTAAGCGATCGAGATTTTGATAGTTTATTTACGATCGATAAACCGATTATCTTCAATTTTCATGGTTATCCCTGGTTGATTCACCGTTTAGCCTATCGCCGGACAAATCATCACAATCTCCATGTTCGGGGTTATAAAGAAAAAGGGAATATTAATACGCCCTTGGAATTAGCCATGAATAATCAGATCGATCGATTTACGATTGCCATTGATGCGATCGATCGGGTGCCCAAATTGCAAGTAGCTGGCGCACATACTAAAGAACAATTGAAAAATCGTCAAATTGAATGTCGTCAATATGCCTATACCCACGGTACCGACTTGCCGGAAGTTGTGAATTGGCGGTGGAAACATCTAGCTGAAAATACTTAATTCTTGTGCTGGTTTAGACTTTCCAAACATCCTCTTTGGTTAAATTATCAACCAAGCCCGTACCAGGTCGATCGACCATTACCGTAGCGAACTAATAGTCGATCGTCAGTCAGTCGCTTGAGTCTAGCCTTAATTGTACTGCGGCTCTCGCCAGTAGCTTGCTCGATCGATTGAGTCGTCACTCGCCCATGTTCCTTCGCTAACTCTAGAATGCGAACTGATAGCAATGGCAACGTTGAAGCCATAATTCTTTCGTTGTCGAGCTTAGTTTGCAATCTATTCTTCTGCCGTTGCAGCACCCGCAGAAAGAAGAGGAGCCAGGGTTCCCAGTTGGGTTGCTGTTCCTGGTTGAGAGTGCCTTGAGTCTGCCGCAAAGCCAGGTAATAACCTTCCTTACTTTCTTCGACAATACTTTCGAGCGAAGAATAAGGCACATAGCCATAGCCAGCCTTTAACAGCAATAGTGTCGTCAAAATGCGGGATAGACGACCATTGCCATCCTGAAACGGATGAATCGCTAAAAAGGTGACGATAAATATCCCGATCGTCAAAAGTGGATGAATCACAGGTGAAATCAATCGATCTGCTGTCCAATTAACGATTTCATTCATCTGACAGGGTGTATCAAATGCCGAAGTTGTTTCAAACACAATTCCTAAGCTGTTTCCATCCGCATCAAAAGCTTGGACACTATTCGCAAATTTCTTGTATTCGCCTCGATGTCGATCGTCTTTAGAACTATATTTCAGCAGCATCTTGTGGAATTGCTTGATGTAATTTTCCGAGAACGGGATTGATTCCCAACTGGCAAAAATCGCATCCATCACTTCGGCATATCCGGCGACTTCTTGTTCATCACGGGAAATAAAGCTTTGCTTGCCAACATTGGCTAGTAGTTCCTGTACCTGCTTATCACTCAGTCTTGCTCCCTCAATTCGCGTTGATGAACCGACACTCTCGATCGTGGCAATTTTTCGCAGAGCGGCTAATCTGTCGGGCGCGAGGGTGTTGAGTACACGCCACTTGCCTTTAAATTCATCAATCTCGGCGATGAGCAAAAGTAGTTCTTGGGTGATGGGAATGTCAATATCTATCATCAAAGTGGCTACTATGTCCGATTAATTAACCGATTGTAGCCAATTATGTCCGATTATGTCCAATTACCTTATAGATGCTTGACATAGGCAATATTGGTGTAGCGATGCTCAAAGTCGATCGATCAATAAGAACGCATAATTTTTGCTAAGTTACTCATATTTGTGCCTAAGATCTGTAGATTCGCGCTAAAATCTCTTCAGATGTCT
>JANNBD010000431.1:0-8557 GCA_031385105.1 Chamaesiphon sp. OTE_78_metabat_374 | reverse complement strand
ACCCCAGGTCAAACCAGATTTGACTTTATGTGGGAAATCTTGATCGAACGCGCCCATGCCTATGTCTTACTGATTGCCGCACACCGTCCGAGTGAATTTCATCATGCCCGCCGGATCATGAATTTCATGAATCGCCAAGCCCAAATCCCGATGATTATTGGACTAACCCACAGTGATTGTGAAGGTGCTTGGAGTAGCGAAGATATCGCTCTAGCCCTGGGCTATCAAGAGATCACCCAACAGCCCCCCATCGTCCTAGTAGATGCCAATGATGGCGAGTCAGTTGCCATGTCCCTAGTTGCTCTAGTACAGCACTATATGGAAATTATCGCAAAAGCTGAAGTGGCTGTTTAGTGAATAGTGGATAGTGGATAGTGGATGGTGAGTCATATTAATTCTCGTCCTCCTTCCTCCACACCCTCCACACTCCCCATCCCTCCGTCTCCCCGTCTCCCCGTCCCCCCGTCCCCGCACCCCCATGTCCCTCACTGGCTGTCTCGCAGAATACTCACTGGTCGAGATTTTTAATTTCGTCCAAGATGGTAATAAAACAGGTGTACTGTCGATCGAACCAGATCGGTGTATGAGTCGGTACCTTGACAATGGCTATACGATCTCGTTTCAGGCCGGACGAATTATGTCGGTGAATACCGGACAGAAAGGATTGCTCAAAATGATCGCCCAGCGACAGTGGCTTTCGCCTGAACAGATTACGGGATTGTCATTTCATGGAAGTAAAATCGGTCAACCACTGGGGACACATCTCAAATCTTGCAACTTGCTGGATGCCGACCAGCTTAGTTTACTGTTTGATGCTCAAGTAGTAGCGGGTATCTGTACGCTGTTCGGCGAAAATCATTGTGGACAGTTTAGTTTCGATCCGCAAGTACCGTTAATTTATACCGAAATGACCGGAATTAGCTTACCCGCCAGGGACGTATCTTTGTTGGGACTGAGAATGCTCCGCGATTGGAGCAGTCTAACTGCCAAATTACCCGCTCCGACATCTGGACTGCTGCGATTTAAGGCTTCAGTACCAACGCTACGACTAGATACCCAAGAATCCAAAGTCTGGAATTTGGCCCTGGGAGAACTATCAATTTCTAAAATCGCTGCACAATTAAATATATCTGTCGAAAAAGTTCAACAAATTGGTTTTCGATTAATCGCGATTGGCTTGGTGCAGGATGTCTCAGTAGATCCACCTCAACCAGCTATTAATCAGACGATGGAGTTACCAAAATTAGTGGTCGCGAATAGTGAGCATAATCTTGCGCCTGTGTCTGCTTCGTTTTTAGGTAAATTGATGGGTTTTCTCAAGCAGAAGAGTTGACTCGGATCTTACACCAGTCTGAAAATATTAGTAATTAGTGTAGACCCAGGGCGGGCACAAGGCGGCGTTTTTATTCCCCTGGGGGAGAGGCTCCGCCAACGGGGGTTCCCCCCAAATAAAAAAACGACAAGACAGCCACGCCCCTACAGGTTAATTGTGTAGGGTACGTTACTACTCCTGAGCACTCGCTAACTGTTGAGGGACAGCAGCGGCTGGTGTCGGTAAATTGACTTGCGGACTAGAGCTAGAATTGAGCTGACGGTCTGGAGCCGTGACCGCATTAGCCGCTAGAGTCGCCATATTAGTATTGTGGGCAGCGGTAGTCCATTCTTTCGCCAGACTGACGAGATCGGATGGAATCATCACCAGGGTGGTAGTGTTATTTTCCGCGCCAATTTCGGTCAGCATTTGCAATCGACGCAATTCTAGTGCAGCAGGATTTTGCATCATCTGTTGCGCGGCATCTGATAGAAGTAGGGAAGCTTCCTGCTCCGCTTCGGCTTTGATTAATCGCGCGCGTTTTTCTCTGGCGGCTTCGGCTTCTTTAGCCATTGCCCGCTGCATCGAAATCGGAATTTCGACATCTTTGAGTTCGACGCGCTCGATTTCTACGCCCCAGGGTTCGGTGATTTCATCAACGATTTCTTGAATTTTGGCATTGATTTTGTCCCGCCCTTGGAGCATTTCGTCGAGGGTATGTTGACCGACAATATTGCGAAGGGTCGTCATCGAAGCCTGATATACAGCCACCTGATAATTTTCGACCCGACTAATTACCTTCATCGGATCGATGATTCGATAGTACAGAACAGCATTGATTTTGATCGTGACACTATCGGCAGTGACGGCTTCTTGGGGGGCAATATCGACAGTCTTAGTGCGAACGTCTACCTGCACTTTTTGATCGATGATCGGGATTGTAAAGTATAGTCCTGGGCCTTGAACTTTTTGAAAGCGTCCCAACCGAAACATTACACCCCGCTCGTATTCTCGATCGACTCTCACGCTTGTTTTAAATACAGTTGCAGCAAGTCCAGCTACAATCATCAATAAGAACCCTTCCATAATCATTGCGATCGATGATCGATCGAATAAGTTGGTCTGAATTAATTGTAACATTCAGGTTGAAGCCTCAAACCTAGATCCCGATGCCGAATTTTACGGCCAATTCTGGACTGAAAGGAATGATAATTGCCGCCATAATAAATAGCGCAATCAAACCCAATGCCGCCCGAAGATCGTTGGGTTCAGTGATTTCATCTAAGCTAGGACGTTCTAACGATCGTTGCAAGAAACCAACTAAGATCAACCAATAGAGAATTACTAGATTCGCTGGATTGAAAAATGCTACAAATCCTAAAATTACTAGAGTAATTAGAGTGGTGCGTTGAGCTGTTTTTCTGCCGTAGATTGCCTGCACAATTCTACCCCCATCTAATTGTCCGGCTGGCATCAGATTGAGTGCATTAATTACTAGTCCCAACCAACCAATAATTACCAGTGGATGAATTGAAATTGTCGCTTGACCGATCGCTGCACCCAAGACAAGCTTGGCGATCGTTCCCACCAGCAATGATCCTTGGAAAGATTGAGCTGGAATCTCAAATCCACCACCAGGATGTGATAAAAATAGACCGACTAGCAACATTAATAAGGAGATTAAACCACCGACAACAGGGCCAGCCAAAGCAACATCAAATAAGACAGTTCGATCGGGTACAAGCGATTCAAACCTAGTAATTGCACCAAAGGCTCCAATTTGCCCCGTTGGTAAAAAGAAGGGTAAACCAATTTTGACATTCCGCTTTTCGGCAATTACTTGATGTCCCATTTCATGGGCGATTAAGATGAGCCAAAGCCCTAATGCTAGCGGTAAAACTTCTCTAAGTCGATCAGTATGCTCATAAAAATCAAAGCCTAAAAATACTGCCATTGCTTCCAAACTAGAAGCAATCGTCGCAATTAACATCACAACGCCCAAAACTTTCTGTCCCACTGTGGCAGGTTGTGGATCATTGATACTTGGCAGCACAACTACAACCGGACGATCTTCAGGATCGGGAACGAGAAATAACCGATATTTATCACCAACTTTACTATAAAGTTTATCTGTCAATTTTTGATGAACAAGCGTAGCATCACCGCGCAAATTACCTTTGAAAATTGCACCTTGTTGATATGCTAATGTTTCTGTGGCGTAAAAAGTATCAATTCCAAAAATGCTTTTGACATTGCTCAAATCTGGGTCGGGCATATCCATCGCGGTGGGGTCAAGTGCGATCGCCTGTCCAGTTAGTTCAGTAGATTTGACGGCCTGCTTGCCACGCAATTCTACCAATCTATTGGCAATTTTGACTGCTGTTTCTGGATCTTCTGCCGCAACTCGAACTTTGCCACCCAACCAAATATATAAACCACTAGAAATCACCAACAGCAGTAGGATTCCCGCCAAACTGATATACACTCCAGCCACCAAAGCTCCGAAGCTCAACAGCCACGGAATCATCAGCACCGCCGATTGCAGCCATGAGAGCATCCCAAACCTGCCCAAGTCTCGATTTCGATAATAACCCCACCCCAGAATACCCAGTGAGATGATTAGGAGTGCGATCGTTGTTGTATTTCCTGCTGTAGTCATTTTTAATAATTAGGTACTATGGATTCAGTGACCCTATTTACTAGGATGACAGTTATTTTTGGGTGTGGCTAGTACGAGATTCGGTTGGGAGTTGGGGGTTGGGAGTTGGGGTTTGAGAGTTTAGAGCGGCAAAGCCGACAAAATTCTCGGAAACGCAAGCGTTCTGGATTTATCCTCCAAGCAACCTTCCTCTTCTTTTCTCCCAACTCCCAACTCCTCGCTCCAAAATCTATCCCAACACCCAATTCACCAAAGTCCGCACTGGATGACCCGTTGCACCAGCATTGTTCACGCCATGCTCCTTGTCGCTCCAGACTGGCCCTGCAACGTCCAAGTGCGCCCAGGGTGTGTCTTTGACAAACTGTTTGAGGAATAGAGCCGCCGTGATTGAACCGCCACCGCGAGGGCCAGTATTTTTGAGATCGGCGATCGGTGACTTGATTCCGTCAAAATACTTCTCAGCCAGGGGCATCTGCCAGAAATTTTCACCTGCGAGGTCGGCGGCAGCGAGGATGCCATCGGCGAGAGCCTGATCGGGACTCCACAAACCAGAGATATCATCACCGAGGGCGACAATACATGCTCCGGTCAGTGTCGCTAGATCGACGATCGCATCCAGCCCCAATTTATCCGTATACACCAACGCATCAGCCAGGGTTAATCGCCCTTCAGCATCGGTATTATTAATTTCGATCGTTTTGCCATTGGAAGCAGTCAGGATATCTCCAGGGTGCATGGCGCGACCGCTGATCATGTTTTCAGTCACCGCACTGATGAAGTGAACTTCCACATCGGGCTTGATTTGACCGATCGCTTTTGCCGCCCCAAACATCGCCGCAGCACCGCCCATATCCATCTTCATCGTCTCAATTCCACTGCCTGCACCTTTGATGTTCAAACCACCGGAATCAAAGGTTAAACCTTTACCAATAATCGCGATTTTCCGACGCGGTGTGCCTGCGGGGGTGTACGTCATGTGGATGAATTTTGGCGGCATCTCTGAGCCTAAGGCTACACCTAGAAACGCGCCCATCCCCAACGCTTCACATTCAGGCTGTTCGAGGATTTTGACCGTGAAACCGTAATCTTTGCCCATCTCTTGCGCTGTTGCCGCTAGACTCATTGGCGTGACTACATTCGCAGGTGCTGCAACCAGTTCTCGCGCCAAAATTGTCCCGTCAGCGATCGCCTGGGCCTTAGTAATCGCCGCATCATTGCCAGCCAGATCTAAAAGATGGACTTCAGTTAGCTTGAGCTGATGTTTGGGTTCGACTTCCGATTTGAACCGATTGTCTTGGTGCAAAGCGAGTAACAAACCTTCACTAATTACTTGCGCCGTAGTCGCGCTATCTCCATTCCAGATTGGCAAGCTAATTCCCAATGTGGTCGCTTTTTCTCGCTTTGCAGTTCTGGCGATCGTTGCCCCAGCTCGGCGCAGAGTATCCAATTTCCCACCCTCAGCTTTGCCCAATCCCACCAACAAGACTTTCTTGATTGGCGTGTCCACACCAATTCGAGTTACCGCAGTGCTAGATTTGGCACCTTTGAATTCAGTTTCAGCAATCAGTGCGGCGATCGCACCTGCTGATTTGCTATTGAGTTCGGCCAGATCGCCAGTAAGTTCGACCGTATCCTCATAAAACCCAATCGCCAAGAGATCTCCAGTCCAGTCTAGACGAGATGTAGCGATCGCTTTGATATCCATATTTTGCGTTGTTGTAGAGGTACTTTTAGTTTTGATCTCAATATCTTTTTATTGTAGCAAGTCAGGGAGTAGGGGGATGGGGAGACTTGGAGACTTGCTATCTACTCAACCACTCAACCACATAAACCACTATTCACTATCTACCAATCGAGAGATTACTTATCACACTTAGTGTCTCAGATCGCACATTGATAGCGATCGCGATCGCCACACCTGGATTCTGAAATGTACGATGACTCAGAGCATCTCAGTCGTAATTCAATTTTAGTTCAGTAAATACATGTATTTACTATGTCTTTAATTATACTTACAATCTGAAAACAACTATTCGTTAGTACTAGCTGACTGGCAACTGCAATGAATAGCCATAACTGAATCAAATCAAAATTTATTAACAAGATGGCAACCATTACAGGCAACAACAGTGCAAACGTCCTCTACGGCACTAGTGGGGATGATGAACTCCTCGGTTTGGGCGGTAACGATCGTCTTATCGCCAGCGCGGGCAACGATATCCTCAACGGCGGTGCTGGTAATGACACTGCCGACTACCGTAATTTAAACGAAAACATCACCTTAACCCCCCGTGGTTTTATCAACAAAAGTGGTGGTGGACAAGATAAAATCGTCGAAATCGAAACTATCTGGGGCAATACCAATCGTGTCAATACGATCGATGCAAGTAGTGCCAACGGTACTGGTGCAGGCATCGATGTCGATCTCTCCAGCGATATGTTGCGGGTGTTTATTCCTGGCCTGGGATTTCGCAACCTTACGATCCGGAATTTCAGCGATATCATTGGCACAGATCGAGGTAGTCGCTTCGTCGGCAACTATCGCAATAACCGCATTACTGGTGGTAGCGGTGACGACTACATTGTTGGCTCTAGAGGTTTCGACACCCTTGATGGCGGTGGTGGAAACAATACACTTGACTACAGTGGTCTTGGTCGCGCTGTCAAAATCTTGCCCCGTGGCAAAATCGACAAAAGTGGCTTTGGGATTGATAGCACCAACAATTTCAGCAAAATTATTGGCGCGACTAACCAAGCAAATACGATCGATGCCAGTTCTGATACTGCCAGCACTGCTAACCTAAATGTGAATCTTGCTAATAATTCCTTGGGAATCGAGAATATTCCAGTTGGAAATGGTGTGGTGAGCCAGCAATTTGAAGTCGTTAACTTTGTCAATGTCGTCGGTAGCAAAAACAATGACTCGATCGTCGGCGGCAATATCGCCAGTAAACTAGTCGGTGGCGGCGGTAGCGATACAGTCAACGGCGGCAATCAAAACGACAGCATCACTGGCACAAATCGCGCAGCTAGAGGTGTCGGCGAAGTCGATTACCTTTCCGGCGGTGGTGGCTCCAACAAGTTTATCCTCGGCGACAATCGCGGTGCTTATTACCTGGGTAACGGTGCCAATGATTTCGCGATGATTAATGACTTTAATCTATTTACCGACTCCCTCGATCTCGGTCGTCTGCGGGACTATAGTTTTAGTGTTGAGGATTCAGGAATTATCGATCTCTTCTCTGGTAGCAATGTCAATACCCGCGACTTGATCGCTAAAATTCAACTCGCCAATGGTGCCCCTACTCTCAATCGGACCACCAAATCCGCAATGGGCGGATCTCAAATGTTGGCGATGGGCGGATCTCAACTGATGTCGATGGGCGCAGCTCCAATAATGTCAAAAGCATCTGGACTAGGACTCGACAGTAGCGGCATTGCACCCCAATTTAATATCCTATCTGGTGACAGCTCGATCGCTGAAGCCTTAGTCTAAATTGTCGGTTTTCACTTGAATATTATCTGATACCAAATTAAATGGGATAACTAACAGATTGGCTCCTCCCCTTGGCTGCGGGGAGGTTGTCTTGACGCGCTAAACCCTCTCCCTTGGAGACGGAGCGCGCGTCGCTGGGTGGGGTAAACATCTGTCGTTTTAATTCTCTAAATTAGTATGAATTGACTGATGCCTAAAGTGTGACTGTGAGCTTAAACTATATTTGATTGGGTGTCCAGGCTGGGCACCCTTTATTTTTATCTGAACTTTCCCATGTACAAATGGCACTTTACTCTAACAGGCGATCCACTCTTACCACCATTACTATTAATACATGGTTGGATGGGTAATTGTGATGATTATCTAGAGATAATTGAAATGCTAAAGTCAAGATTTTATTGTATTGCGATCGATCTACCTGGGCATGGCAACACGGAAGTAGCTGGTAGCGATGGTGATTATGGATTTATTAATACTGCAACTGGAATTGTTCAGCTTTTAGATAGATTAGAAATAGAGCGTTGTGCGATCGCAGGTTATTCATTTGGCGGTAGATTAGGATTATATCTGGCTCTAGAATTTCCAGACAGGTTCGATCGAGTGCTGCTAGAATCAACATCACCAGGTTTAGCGACTGAGAGCGACAGACAGGCTAGAATCATTCAGGATTGGCAAATTGTTGATCGATTGGAAACTGATGATTTTGCTAATTTTGTCAGATATTGGTATCGACAACCGATATTTAGCGGTATCGATCTTCATCCAGGTTTTAATGCGTTGATTCGACGCAGAATTGAAACTAATCAGCCAGATAACTTGATTAAATCTTTGGTGTATTCAGGCTTGGGAATGCAGCCATATCTGGGTGACAGGTTAAAAGTCCACACTCGACCAATATCACTAATTGTGGGGGAACTCGATCGCAAATTTGTAGATATCGGTCGAGAGATCGATCGAACATGTCTGACAACTAGGGTCAATATCGTACCGAATTGTAGCCATAACATTCATTTTCAACAGCCACACGCTTGGATCGATTGTTGGAATCATAACCCCGACTTTTTGGAAAAGCGGCGTTTTTATATCTCTT
>JANNBD010000393.1:0-13381 GCA_031385105.1 Chamaesiphon sp. OTE_78_metabat_374 | reverse complement strand
GGATAAGGGTGGAAATGGGGGGACGGGGGGACGGGGAGAGAAAAAGATATCCCAATTCGATCTCTTACCCTACCTTCAAAGCATGGAGTAAATCCCTGGTACTAAAGGGTTTTGCCAAAAAAGATGTGGCTGGCTCTCCGTGGCTTTCAGCGGCAATTTCAGCGGCGGATAAACCACTCATGACGATGACTCGAACATGGGGATCGATCGAGTGAAATTGAGAGATCGTGTGGTCTGGATTGCCTCCAGGCATCATATAATCGAGCAGGATGGTATGAATTTCGTGATGGTGTTGACGGTACAGTTCGATCGCTTGCTGACTATTATGGGCCGTAACGCTTTGGTAGTCATAAGATTCGATCGTATCACCCAGAATCTCCCGAATGGAAGGCTCATCATCGACGATTAAAATTAGTTCGCCGTTGCCTGTCAGAGCTGGTAGGATTGCTTCAACTTGGACGGGTTCAATTCGATCGTTCGCTGGCAGATAGAATCGAAACTGTGTCCCCTGCCCAATTTGACTCGAAACATCTACAAATCCCTGGTGATTGTGGACGATAGTTTGAACTGTCGAGAGTCCCAGCCCCGTACCTTTGCCAATTGGCTTGGTAGTGAAAAATGGTTCAAAGATTCGCCCACCTGGTTGGTGCGCTTCATCTGCAAGTAATTCTGGCTCGATCCCGATGCCAGTATCGGCGATAGTAATTGCTACATATGCCCCACCGTGGGCATCTGGATGTAGTTTTGGGTACTCGTCGGTGAGGATAATATTCTCTGCCTTAATCGTCAATTCACCCCCCTCTGGCATCGCATCGCGAGCATTCACACAGAGATTGATCAGCACTTGATGAAGCTGAGTGCTGTCAGCGGCTAGTGTCCACAGGTTACTATTTTCAATCTGGAGACTAATCTCGATCGATCTGGGAAAAGTTTGTCTGGCAACTTGGACAACTTCTGCCAGCAGATGTCGAGGTTGCAGGATCGTATGTTCGCCATCGCCACCTCTAGCAAAAGTCAAGATTTGAGCGACTAATTCTCGCCCGCGTTTGGAATTTTCCGCCAGGGTTCCTAGCAGTTTCTGAGTGCGTTCGTCTAGATTTTTGAGTCGCAGCGGTAATAGTTCGGTAATGGCGACGATCGGTGTCAGAATATTATTTAAGTCATGGGCGATGCCACTAGCCAATGTGCCCAGATTTTCGAGGCGTTGGGCGCGGAGAAATTGGCATTCGAGCAGCTTGTATTTGGTAATATTGGTATCGATCATCAAAATTGATGCAGGCGTTCCATCCGTCACCGCCATTAGATACCAATGACTAGAGATCGTAATCTCTTTCGCTGTCTGGGTTACGAGCTGAAGTTCTCCACTCCATTCTCCTCGATCGAGGGTGATCTGGATCATTTCTTGATAACGTGGCTCCTCAAACCGATCCTGAAAATCTACAGCCTGTGAACTAGCTCCTGTTCCCAAACAGCCATAGATATTTTCGGCACTGCGATTCCAATATTTTACTTGCCCTTCGATCGAGACTAGGACGATCGCATCCGTAATTAAATCTAATAAAATTGAGTGTTCCTGGCAAAGGTAGTGTAGTGCGGCAATCTCTCCCTGCACAACTCGATCTTTGTTGACGGCTGCCGATGGACTTCTAATTTCCATAGATTATTTCAGGGTGCTAACACCCCGCGCTCGTTGGCGTAGCCTACCGGAGGGAATCGGCTAACTTCTCTAACATAACTCCAGATTTGAGCTATTACCTTACAATCTTAAACAAATATTAAATAAATTGCCATCAATCATATTTATATGATACGTGAATCGGAAGTTAGGCTAGCACCAGCACCCCAATCCTGCTCATCCCCAAATCCGATAAATGCCGATCAGGATTTTAGGATTTTCAGGATTTTCAGGATTAGGTTATTTGGAGGATGCGGGGATGGTTTGGATCTGGATGATTTGAATAGCTGGATTGATGCGAAAATGGTCATAATTTCCGACACCCGCCAACACCCCAATCCTGCTCATCCCCAAATCCGATAAATCCTGATAAAATTGAGTGACTCTCGCTTTCTCACAACCCAATGGTATCAATCTCCACCAGCCGCCAGTACTTGCCCCCAGCCACCGCAGCGGCATCCCCTAACCAGCACATTCTCCCACTGACTGCCACAGTTAACGATCGAGATTGTCTCGAAGTTGGCGGCTGCGACGTGACAGAATTGGTGCAGCAATTTGGTTCACCGCTGTACATTCTGGACGAGCAATCAGTGCGGACTGCCTGTAGACAATATCGAGATGGCTGGCAGCAACATTATCCAGGTGAATCCCTGGTGATATATGCGTCTAAAGCATGGAGTTGTCTGGCTATATGTGCGATCGTTCGCAGCGAAGGATTGGGGATTGATGTGGTATCTGGTGGTGAAATTCTGACGGCAATTGGAGCTGGAGTCAGCGCAGAAAATATCTACTTTCACGGCAATAATAAATCAGTCGCCGAACTAGAACTGGCAATCTCCAAAGGCTGTCGGATTGTGGCTGACAACTGGTTGGAACTCAAAAACATTGCCAGTATCGCCAGCTCCGCAGGTAAAAATGTGCCAGTGATGATTCGGCTTACGCCTGGGATTGAATGCCATACCCACGAATATATTCGCACCGGACATTTAGACAGCAAATTTGGCTTCGATCCCAATCAGCTTGATGAAGTATTCACCTGGTTGAGCAAGCAGACAGATATTACCTGTATCGGTGTTCATGCCCATATCGGCTCCCAAATCTTCGAGCAGCAGCCCCACAAAGATTTGGCTGGCGTAATGGTGGACTGGTACAAACTCGCCCTCAGCCACGGTTTACCGATTAGTCAAATCAATGTTGGCGGTGGATTAGGCATCAAATACACCGAAGCCGACGATCCGCAAAGCATTGACGAGTGGGTAAAAAACGTCGCCACTGCCCTCAAAACTGCCTGTGACGAGCATGGAGTTGCTTATCCACGCGTACTATCAGAACCTGGACGCTCCCTGATTGGCAGTAGCTGCGTCACCGCCTACACCATCGGCGGTAACAAAACCGTCCCTGGCATTCGCAATTACCTGAGTATCGATGGTGGTATGTCCGACAATCCCCGCCCAATTACCTATCAATCCACCTATCGGGCAATGATCGCCAACAAGATGTCCGCACCAATCACCGAAACTGTGACGATCGCAGGCAAGCACTGCGAATCTGGTGATATCCTGATCAAAGACGCTCAGATTGCCACCTCTGTACCTGGAGATATCCTCGTCGTTCCCGCCACTGGTGCCTACAACTACAGCATGTCATCCAACTACAACCGGATCACTCGCCCCGCAGCCGTACTCGTCAACAACGGTGAAGCAAATATCATCATCGAACGCGAAACTTACGACGACTTATTACGATTCGACAAATTACCAGCAAAACTGATGAGCTAAAACACCTCTTCTTCCATGCCTAGCCACCATTCCCCCAAATTCATCATCGATTGGTAGATATCTTCCAATCGTGTTTTGTACTCTTCTGGTGACAAATCAGACTTGGCTTCGGCTAGCTTTTTCAATCGGAGCTGCACCAATAGCCATGACTTACCCATCCCATTGGTATCTTCGATATATTTAGCCAAACTTTCGCTGTTCATGTAGATGGGTGCTGAGGTATTTTACTTAGTCTGACACACTTTTTAATTCCAGTGCCTACTCCGCTACCGCCAATGAGTGTAACTCCGTCCCCATCTGGATATAGCGAAGATACAATCTGTTAGCTTGTAATTATTTACACTATAATTAATGGTACATAGCCAATAGTTAGCTGGTGGATATATTTAGGTATCAGCAGATGGATCAATCGCCTCAACTCATGACAGCGGTGGAAGAACTTGGTTATCGAGTCACTTGTGGGGATGTTGTCACCCATACAGGTATTTACCTGGAAGAAGTGCGGGCGGGATTACTGACGTTAGCCAGTCAGACTGGTGGACATCTTCAGGTGACGGAGACTGGAGAAGTTGTGTATGTGTTGGCTCCAGACTTTAGGCAGATTTTACTGCGGAAGTCAGTTCGACTACAGTTTAAAGCTTGGTTCGATCGATTTTGGGCAGTCGGATTTTATCTGGTGCGGATTTCGTTTGGGGTGCTATTGATTGCCTCGATTGCGGTTGTCTATCTAGCTATTTTAGCGATTACGCTAGCGGCAATATTTGGGAGTGAAGGTGGAGCTGACGGTTGTGATTGTGGTGACGATAACTGTGTTTTAGGTATTTTTAACTGGGGTGGCAGTAGCTCTAGTTCCGAGTCTAGTATGACAGTGATGGAGCCAGATCGATCGAACAAGGAAAAGCAGCGAAAATCGCTCAACTTTTTAGAAGCGGTGTTTTCAGTCTTATTTGGTGATGGCAATCCCAATGCCGATCTCGAACAGCGGAGGTGGCGTTATATTGGCAACCTGATTCATCGTCAGCAGGGTGTGGCAATTGCCGAACAAATTGCGCCATATTTAGATAATTTAGGAGAGGGGTACGATCGAGAATATGAAAACTATATGCTACCTGTGTTGACTAAGTTCAATGGTATTCCTGAAGTTAGCCCAACTGGACAATTGGTTTATCATTTTCCCGATCTTCAAGCTACTTTAAAAGATGAATCGAGCGAATCTACTAAGGTACCTAAATCACTCCGCGAACGCAAATGGAAGTTTAGTAAAGCTACGCCCACACAACTGCGGTGGTCAATTATTTTATTTGCTGCTAATTTAGTGGGGATTGGCATTCTCTCTACGATGTTGGGTGGTATATCTAGTGCCTTAGTCAGCAGTTCTATGGCAATATTAACCCTATATGGAATTGGGCTAATTGTGATTCCTGCCTGTCGCTACTTTTGGGTAAAATATCAGGCTAGTCAAGTCCGCGCACGAAACAATCTGCGTAGTCAGGATGTGAAAATATTACGGCAAGGAGAATTCATTCAAGAGAAATTGGACTATGCAAAACAGTTTGCAAAGCAGTATAAAATTAGCGATCGAGATATCATCTACACCACTGAAGAAGATGTTCTGTCTCAAGAGTTCAAAAGATTGGAATAGCTAAATAGTGAATTGCTATCCACTATCCACTATCCACTATTCACCAGAACACTAGTAACTATCTGCTGACGCAAGAGGTAATTAAACTAATCACTAATTGCACTCAACAAAACTTCCTTGAGTGTCAGATCTTCCATATCATTCATGGTGATTGTATCGACGATATCAAATTTAGCCCCTGCACGTCCGAGATCGTCATCGAGAATTTTGAGAAACTTGGTAGCTGTTTCATCCGTACCGACTTGAATAAAAGAAATCGCCAATTCCTCATCTCGATCGAGCTTCTGAGTGGCAGCTAAAATCACGTCCATCACCGCTTTGCGATCGTCTGGCTCTCCATCCGTCACAACCAAGATAATCTCGCCGTTGGCGGGGATTTGTCCAGCAGCTTTGCGCTGAAAGTAACTATTTACAGCATCAGTTAGCACAGCAGCTAAATCCGTTCTACCAGAAGGATCATTTTCTTGAAAAATTGTGCCGACTTTCGCAGCAGTCACATTATCATAGCGTTTAAATTTACCTGAAAATAGATAAACTGTAATCCCATCAGGATCGAGTTCTTCGCACTTACTTGCCAGAGCCAATGCTGATTCCTGCATGATTTGCCAGCGACTCAAGCCACCTGGCTTGTCCTTGGTGGACATACTGCCACTCTTGTCGATAATCAGCGTATAGTCGCGGTTTTCTAGCATTGTAAAATTTTCAAAGACGGTAACTCTTTTAGCTTACTCCGATCGAACCGCTACCTACCACCGTAATATCTCCGTACCCATCTGTGTCTAAAAGTACAACTAAATCCACAACCAGCCAACTCCCAGACTAGGATATAAGAATAGATCGCTATTAATCTCAAGTATGCGCTTCCCTCGCTCGTGGACAATTGCGATTGCGATCATTTCGATCGCAATCTTGGCACTGTGGCTGATTACTTCTATTTACGCGCTCTATGTCCAAGTTAGCTGGACAACGCCGTGGTTAGCAACGCCGATTTTAATTGGTATTCTACTACTAATTGGGGTGGCGATTGCGGTAACTATTTACTATGTCGGGATATTTCAAGGCTGGTGGGGAAAGTCTGCAACTAAATCATCACAATTACCCAAAGTTCCAGTTGAAAGAACCGCCGCTGCAACTGCTAATCTCAATGCGATCGATCTCCAGCTTCAACAAATTCAGGATGAAGTAACTCGCCAAGCTTTAATTGATAAATCACGCGAAATTGCCGAAAATTTAGCACGGGGACAAATTAGAGTAGTTGTATTTGGTACAGGTTCTGCGGGTAAAACTTCGTTGATTAATGCGATCATTGGGCGGATTGTCGGCGAGGTGGGCGCGGCGATGGGGACGACAACTAGAGGCGAAACTTATACGCTGGAATTGAAAGGTTTAGATCGGCAAATATTACTCACAGATACTCCAGGTATTTTAGAGGCTGGCACTGCCGGAACCCAACGAGAAGCGATCGCCAGAGAACTCGCAACAGCCGCAGATTTGTTATTATTTGTGGTCGATAATGATTTGCGCGCATCAGAATATACTCCGTTAATCGGACTGGCTGAAATTGGTAAACGATCGCTGTTAGTATTTAATAAAACTGACTTATATCCACCACTCGATCGAGCAAATATTCTCACCCAACTGCAAAGTCGTGTTCGAGATATAATTGATGCTGAAGATGTAATTGCGATCGCTGCCAACCCTCAACCAGTCAGATTGGAATCGGGGGAAATGTTTACGCCTGATCCCGATATATTCCCGCTGGTTCGCCGTCTAGCCGCCGTGCTCAGAGCTGAAGGCGAGGATTTGATTGCTGACAACATCCTGCTCCAATCGCAGCGGCTGGGGGCAGAAGCGCGGGAGCTAATCGATGCTCAACGTCGCCGCCAAGCAGAGCGAATCGTGAGTCGGTTTCAGTGGATTAGTGCGGGAGTTGTGACAGTTACACCGTTACCTGTGGTTGATTTTCTGGCGACAGCGGCGATTAATACTCAGATGATTATTGAGATTGGTAAGATTTATGGCTGCGATCTAAATAAAGATACTGCTCAAGAATTAGCACTATCACTAGGTAAAACCCTCACTAGCTTGGGCATTGTTAAAGGGACAATTCAACTGTTATCGACAGCTCTCACGGTAAATGTCGCAACCTACGCCCTCGGTAAAGGGATTCAGGGGATTACGACAGCTTATCTGACCCGCATTGCTGGACGGAGTTTTATTGAATACTTCCAGCAGAATCAAACTTGGGGTGATGGTGGGATGACGGAAGTGGTGCAGCAGCAATTTCAATTGAGTCGCAAGGATGAGTTTCTCAAGCTATTTGTGCAGCAAGCAATTGAAAAGATTAGTAGCTACCGAGAATAGCCGATTCTAGCTGCTAGATTAGCATAGCAACAAAAAAGGGAGAGAATCATGATTCTCTCCCTTTTTATTGTGGCTTTGGCTGCCGTTGTTGTCGTTGCCTTGCTCTTTGAGCTTTTGGCGCAACATCTGAGTCCGTTTCTTGAGTTGGCGTTGCCGTGCCGAACCGCCTTTGCCCTTGTTATTTCTCCCTTCACTGCGGGGGGATTCCCAGCTTTTTAGTCGCTGTGCCATGTCAGTGTTAAATTCAGTCTAGCTCTATCATACCAGAAAGACTATTTGATTGCAAGCAACATAAATCCTAAAACATGGCAACCGCACAAGTTTCGTAACAAATGACAGATAGAAAATCGGGAATGTGTTGAAGTAGGAGAACTGATTGAATTCTTGAGATCTGCTCGATGTAGGCACTGGTAGGTAAAAGAGAGATGAGTATAATGGAGAGGGATGTAGCAGATGAAATGTCCAAAATGTGAAAGTGAGAAAGTGAGCAAAAGTCCTAAAAACGTAGGAAATCAATTAGGATCGCTATATACCTTTAGGAAGAAGTTTTTTTATTAATTTTTGATTACAATTGAATCCTTAGTTTAATCGTATTTGCTTTCACCGCGCTCGAATTAAGTTAATTTGAGTTCGCGATCTATTTTAGTAACAAATCAGTGTGAGTATACGATCTATAATTTAAATCGACATCGCCATCGCCGTAATTCCCGGCGGGAGTAAGACCCGATCGCTAAATTTAGGTTTAGTTCAATTTGGATTGCGCCGATCAGAGCTGATCGTTCGCAGCTTCAGAAATATTGATGTTATCCCCATCTATCTAAAGAGGTATCTCCATGCCAGATTCGATCGAACTTGAAGGACGAGTTTTTGAGCCTGTTAGTGAATTAGATATTCCCGAATGGGCTTGTGCGATGAGCGATCGGAGCCAACAAACTCTTACCCTTAAAGATGACGATCTATTCTTAATCGCCGACACTTTAGGCAATATTTCAGGTTGTTCGCGCGATGAAACAATCTCCAGCATGGGCTTATTTTGTCGTGATACCCGATTCTTGAGTCGATTAGAACTCCAAATTTCTGGACTTTCCCCAATCTTGCTCACCTGCAATGCTGATAAAGGGTTTGCCCTCTCAACCCTATGTACCAATCCAACGGTTGCCAATATTAAAGCTGAAACTATTAGTATTCAACGGGAAATTGTCCTCAATGGCGGCTTGTTTGAAGAACTGATCGTTCATAACTACAATACCAGTCCAGTTAGCTTTGAATTAAGCTTGAGCTTCGACGCAGATTTTTCCGACTTATTCGAGATTCGAGGCTTCCCTCGTCAACAACGGGGCAGATTACTCCGCCGAGTCTTAACTCCACTCAACTCTATCAGTCAGACTGTAGCCCCAGAAGTTGATGAATTGACACTAGCTTATCAGGGATTAGATGGGGCTATTCTAGAGTCACAAATCGAATTCACGCACTGTCTGCCCAATTACTTCAAAGGTCATACGGCAATCTGGCAGATCGAACTAGACTCCCACGCTAGCTGTCAGATGGGCTACCGCTTGCAACCGTTAATGAATAATCACCCTGTTTCTGGCGTAAATATTCCAATGGCATTGCACCAAGCTAAAGCGACAGAAATAATGGAGGAAGACAACTGGCGATCGCAAATTACCCAGATTCGCACCGACAATCCTCAAATCAATCAAGCGATCGAACGAGCAGAACAAGATATTTACTTACTGCGTCAAAATTTTACTCGTACCGCCCATCCACATAAAAATTATGGCACCAAAGGGATGGTACTATCGGCGGGAGTGCCGTGGTTTTGTACCCTATTTGGGCGGGATGCGATTATTGCAGCCAGTCAGATTTTAATTCTCGATCCGAAGATTGCCCGCGAAACCCTGATGGTATTGGCTCAGTATCAGGGCAAAGTGGATGACGAATGGCGGGAGGAACAGCCTGGGAAAATTCTACATGAATTACGGATGGGCGAAATGGCTCGCTGTCACGAGATTCCCCATACCCCTTACTATGGGACGGTGGATGCTACCCCACTCTGGTTGATTTTATACGCTGAATACTATACCTGGACTAACGATATCGACACACTCGATCAATTGTGGGAGAATGCGCTCGCAGCGATGGCCTGGATCGATCGGATGTGCGCTGAGACTGGTTACTTGTCATACTTGCGGACATCGGCCCGAGGACTGGCAAATCAAGGGTGGAAAGATTCTGATGATTGTATCGTAGATCGGCATGGCAAAATCGCCACTGGAGCGATTACATTGTGCGAAGTTCAAGCCTATGTCTATAGCGCGAAAATTCGGATGAGCGAACTGGCAAAAATTCGGCAAGAACCCGAACTTGCTGCCCGCTGGCAACAAGAAGCGCAGAACCTGAAACAGCGATTCAATCATGATTTTTGGCTTCCCGATCAAGGTTTTCTCGCCCTTGCCCTTGATGGAGCGGGGAAACAGATCGATGGCATTGGTTCTAATCCAGGACAATGCCTCCAGCGGGGACTGCTACATCCAGAAAAAGCTAAAAGCGTCGCCGAACGCTTACTAGCACCAGATCTGTTTAGTGGTTGGGGTATTCGCACCCTCAGCAGTCATTCACCAGCTTACAATCCGATCGGCTATCATACTGGATCGGTGTGGCCCCATGACAATAGTTTGATTGCGATGGGCTTACGCTCCATCGGTGCCGTCGAACAGGCATTAGAAGTCGCGCAAGGCATCTTAGATATGACTATCTACCAGCCCTATCATCGGCCCCCAGAACTTTTCTGCGGTTATGGACGTACTACAGGTCACAGCCCGATTCAGTATCCCGTCGCTTGTTCTCCCCAAGCCTGGGCGACTGGAACGGTATTCCAATTACTCCAAATGATGGTTAATTTAGTGCCCAATCTGCCGAATAACGGTTTGCGGATTATCGATCCAGCTTTACCATCGAGTATCGGTCAACTCTCCTTCAAAAATCTGCGGCTAGGAACGACATTACTCGATCTAGAATTTAGTCGAGAACGACATGATGAAGGTGATAACACACAGGTGACTACTTCTTGTCGGGTAGTGAAAAAACGCGGTAATCTCCGCGTGACGATCGAAGCATAAGTAGATGCAGGGATCGGCATGTCATGATGGCAGAATTAACGAAGAGCAGGGGTTTAAATCCACCACCGTTAGGTGGATTGTTATTAGGTTGGGGTCTGCTTGGTGGAACGCACGCTGTAGGCGTAGCCTCTCCGGTAGGAGACGGAAACCGTCTAACGACACGTCTCCGCCTACAGCGCGATTCCATCCGCTAAATCCCCATCCTAATAACCCAATTCTCAATTCTCTGTCTTGTCTCTCTAAACCGTCGGGAAACCCGACGAGCGAGAGCCGCAATTCTCAATTCTCAATTAAAAGATACCTCTTCAGGTAGAAGACTTAGCCGTTCTGAGGATCGGATAATCTAGATCCAAATGGTTATCTCACGCCACCACCAACGGCTAAGTTAGGAGTTTTATTATGCGAATTGCTCAGATTGCACCCTTATGGGAGCGCGTTCCACCCCCAGCTTATGGTGGGATTGAATTAATCGTCGGTTTACTAACTGACGAACTAGTCAAGCGGGGACATGACGTAACTTTATTTGCTTCGGGTGACTCGATTACCCGCGCGAAATTATCATCAGTTCATCCTCAAGCACTGCGGTTAGATCCGAGTATTAAAGAGTGTGCGATCTACGAGATGCTGCAATTGGCACAGGTTTATGAACGTGCTGGAGAATTCGATCTGATTCACTCGCACATGGGTTGTGCGGCTCTCCCTTATGCCAGACTGACTAAAACACCGACAGTACATACCCTGCACGGTATTTTTACACCCGATAATCAAAAGATGTTTAGCTATGCTAAAACACAGCCCTATGTCAGCATCTCAGAAGCTCAAAGAGAACCAGAGCTGGGCTTGAATTGTGTGGCAACAGTTTACAATAGCATCGATGTCGATAGTCATCAGTTTTTCCCCACCCCAGATGCACCCGCCTATCTCGCCTTTTTGGGGCGGATATCTCCCGAAAAAGGCCCTCACCATGCGATCGAGATTGCCAAGGCGACAGGTATTCCATTGAAAATGGCTGGTAAGGTCGATCCGGTGGATGTCGAGTTTTTCGAGCGAGTAATTAAACCCCAGATCGATGGTGAATTCATCCAATTCCTGGGTGAAGCCGATCATGATATGAAGAATAACCTAATGGGACATGCGATCGCGACTCTATTCCCGATTACTTGGCGCGAACCGTTTGGGCTAGTGACGATCGAATCAATGGCTGCGGGTACGCCTGTAATCGCGATGGGCTTAGGTGCTGTACCGGAAGTAGTCTCGGATGGACACAGCGGCTTCATCTGCAATACTGTAGCTGAATGTATCACCGCAGTCGGTCAGATTCCAACGCTCTCGCGCTGGGCTTGTCGGGAATATGTCGAGCATAACTTTGGGGTAGATAGCATGACAAATGGCTATGAAGCTGTCTATCGACAGGTGCTAGTGGATAAATTCTCGCGCAATGGACACGTAAAAAAAATGCCCATTGCAGCCTAATCAATAATCAATGCAATTGATTATCTAGAATAATGCTCGAATTTATGAAGACTCTGACATGGAAGATCTAAATCTAAAACTCCAGGGGATGAGTTGCGCCTCCTGCGCTAACAGCATTGAGAAAGCAATCCTAAAGGTGCCAGGAGTTGTGGAAAGTAACGTCAATTTTAGTATCGATCTAGCCACCGTTCGCTACGATCCTCAACAGACTAAGATCGACATCATCACCAAGGCTGTCACCGACATTGGTTATCAAGCGCAAGTCATCCCCGCAGATCTCACCCCTGAAGATGAGCCGGAAACTCGGCGACAACAACGCCAAGAGCGCAAGCTCCAGCGCAGAGTTTTGATCGGCGCAACGCTTAGTTTCCTACTAGTATTAGGCACCCTGAACCATTTCAATCTCAAACTTCCGTCTTTCCTATCTAGTTTAGAAAACCCTTGGGTCCAATTAGCTCTCGCCGCACCCGTGCAATTTTGGGTAGGGCGAGAATTCCACCGCTCGGCATGGAGAGCATTTCGTCATCGAACGGCGGATATGAATACGCTGATTTCGCTGGGTACAAATATCGCTTTTTTCTATTCTTTATGGATTACCATAAATCCTAACTATTTCATCATCCAAGGATTATCCGCTGAGGTTTATTATGAAGCCTCGGCGATGATTATTACGCTGACATTATTGGGACGGTGGTTAGAAAATCGCGCCAAGGGAGCTACCTCGTCAGCAATTACGGCACTAATGGGGTTACAGGCAAAAACAGCGCGGGTAGTGCGTGATGGTAACGAAGAAATTGACATCCCGATCGAGCAAGTCTCAATCTCTGACATCGTAATAGTACGCCCTGGTGAAAAAATTCCTGTCGATGGTGAAATAGTATCGGGATATTCCACCGTCGATGAATCGATGCTCACAGGTGAAAGTTTTCCGGTGACTAAACAAGTCGGGGATGAAGTTGTCGGCGCAACTCTCAATAAAATGGGCAGCTTTCAATTTCGGGCGACGAAAATCGGCAAAGATACCGCCTTGGCGCAGATCGTCAAATTAGTGCAGCAAGCCCAAAATTCTAAAGCACCAATCCAAAAACTCGCCGATAGTATTACGAGCTGGTTCGTGCCGGCAATTATTGCGATCGCAATTACCACTTTTGTAGTCTGGTTCCTAGTTACGGGAAACTTTACACTCTCGATCGTCGCAATGGTAAGCGTTTTGATTATCGCTTGTCCCTGTGCTTTGGGTCTAGCAACGCCCACATCGGTGACTGTGGGCATCGGCAAAGGGGCAGAAAATGGAATTTTGATTAAAGGTGCCGAAAGTCTCGAACTC